>CBCPNE010000056.1:0-5108 GCA_965120435.1 uncultured Clostridia bacterium | reverse complement strand
CAAGCGCAACGACATAGGCTCCACTGCCGGGTGCTACGCTGCCGCCTACCTCGGCAGAACAAAGATAAACGAAAAGCAGATAAGCGCCTTCCCCGCCGATATGATTACGGTAAACGGCTATCTCGGCACGGACGGAATACAGCCGTTTGTGGATGAGTGCAAGGCGGGCAACAAGGGTATGTTTGTACTCGTCAAGACTTCAAATCCCTCCAGCGGGGAGATTCAGGACTTAAAGCTTGAGGGCGGGGAAACCGTCTATGAGCGTATGGGCTCCCTCGTGAGCGAGTGGGGCAAGGATTTAATCGGCCACTACGGCTACTCTGACGTCGGCGCGGTTGTCGGCGCAACCTATCCCGAACAGGGCGCGGCCCTGAGGAAGCGGCTTCCGGGCGTGTTCTTTCTGATACCGGGCTACGGGGCGCAGGGCGGCTCTGCGGATTCGCTCAAGGGCTGCTTTGACGAGCGCGGCCTCGGCGGCATAGTCAACAATTCCCGCGGCATAATCTGCGCTTACAGAAAGCCCCGCTACAGCGGAATGTCTTACTGTGAAGCTGCGCGCGCCGCGTGTCTGGATATGCGTGATGACCTCGTGCGCGCCATAGGCAAAATGGGCAGATAAAACAAAGTCATAGGCGCGCGCAGCGCGCCTTTGCCATACCATAGCGCGATATGCGGCTTGCGCAAGCAAACTCAACCGCAGGCGAGCGTGCGCGTCAGTGACAGGTTTTTTATGAAAGAACTTCTTGCAACGGTAAAACAGAATACACAGATAGCCCGCGGCATTATGTCCATAACGCTTTCTCTCCCTGAAGACGTGGGAGCGATTAAGGGCGGACAATTTGCCAACCTTTCAACGGGGGACGGCGCTTTCCCTCTCAAACGGCCCTTCGGCATATGCAGGGCGGACGGGGGAGATATAACTCTCTGTTACCAGATAAAGGGGGACGGTACCCGTAAAATTGCGGAGGCCAAAATCGGAGACAGACTGTCCGTATTGCTTCCGCTCGGCAACGGCTTTGATTTGGGTCCGGCAAAAAATATCGCCGTGATAGGCGGGGGCGTGGGCATATTTCCGCTTGCCGCCGTCGTGGAACAAAACTGTTCAGACAGAAACTTCTATTCCTACATAGGTTTCAGGGGCAGGGAATACGCCTGCCTCACAGAACAATTTTCCAAGGGCGCGGCCTTTACCGTGACCACGGACGACGGCTCTATGGGCAAAAAGGGCAACGCCGTGCAGGCTTTTCTGGAGGACGCGGACAGAATAGGCGCCGACCTCATAATTTCGTGCGGCCCTCCCGTTATGCTCAGGGTTCTCAAGCAAAAACTTAAGGAACGCGGTATCAAAACAAGGTGCCTCGTCTCCCTGGAGGAGAGAATGGGCTGCGGAATAGGAGCCTGTCTCGTGTGCGTCTGCAAAAAGACAGACGGGCAGAACGCGCGCGTATGCAGAGACGGTCCCGTTTTCGATATAGAAGAGGTGGAGTTGTAAATATGGATAAAGTTGTCGCCGTAAAAAAAGAAAAATACCCCGCGGACGTGATGTTCACGCTGATAGGCGCTCTCTGTATCGTTGCCGGCATAGTCTGCTTTGCGCTCTCCGCCTCCGCTGTGCAGGGCTCGGCCCCGGCGGGGTTCTGGATAATAGCTTCCGTCCTCGTCGTGTGCGGCGCGGCAGTACTCGGCTGGATATTGTGGGACTTCATCTCCTACCGCAAATTGCCGCAGACGCTTGTTGAAATAAAGGATGACAGGTATTTTATTCTGGGGCAGGAAGTTGAAAAGTCTGACATAAAGCAATTCAACTACAGTCAGGCGCGCGGCAGGAAGGATTTTTTCAGCTGGGGCACGCTTGTTTTTGTGCTTTCAGACGGAAATGAGTTGAAGTGCAGGTTTGCAGAGAACGTGAAGGAGGCTTACATAGACCTTATGAAGCTCGTCCGCGGCCTCTCATTCGACGACGGTCCTTCGGCGGAGGAGATATTGCATGGCTGATTTGTCTGTTAAAATATGCGGGACCGCGTTGAAAAATCCCGTCATCGCCGCAAGCGGCACGTTCGGTTTCGGCAGAGAATACAACGAGATATACGATATTTCTGCGGTCGGCGGTGTCAGTACAAAGGGGCTCACGCTGGAGGCGCGCCCCGGCAATCCCGTTCCGAGGATAGCGGAAGGGCACGGCGTAATTTTAAACGCCGTCGGACTTCAGAATCCCGGAGTGGAACATTTTATTGCAAACGACCTTGCTTTTCTTAAGGGCAAGACGGCGGTAATAGCCAACGTGGCGGGAAGAACGCTTGAAGATTATCAGTGTATCTGCGCAAGGCTTGACGGCCTTGTGGATATGATTGAACTCAATATCTCCTGTCCAAACGTGCGCGCGGGCGGAATGGCCCTCGGCATAAAACCTGAAAATGTGGAAGAGGTTACGCGGCTGTGCAAGGGCGCGCTTAAATCAACTCCGCTCATCGTCAAACTCTCGCCCAACGTGGAGAGCATTGCGGTAAACGCTCAGGCGGCGCAGCGGGGCGGTGCGGACTGCATATCGCTGATAAATACCTTGACGGGAATGGTCGTTGACATAGAGCGGCGCAGACCCGTGCTTGCAAACAACACGGGCGGCGTATCGGGCGCGGGCATAATGCCTATAGCTCTGAGAATGGTATATGAGGCGGCTCACGCCGTCGCTATACCGGTCATTGGTATGGGCGGCGTCGCCTGCGGAAAGGACGCGATAGCCTTTATGATGGCGGGCGCGCGGGCGGTGCAGGTGGGCACGGCAAACTTCACGGACGCAAACGCCATTCCTGCAATAGTGAAGCAGATGAACGACTGGCTGGACGGACACGGAATAAAGAATGTAAACGAGATTGTGGATACACTCAGGCTCAACTGAAAGGAGAATATCTTATGGAACTTACATACAAACAGCGCTTCATTAAATTTATGGTAAGCAACGGCGTGCTGACGTTCGGCGAATTTACGCTTAAAAGCGGCAGAAAGGCGCCCTACTTCATCAATACGGGCAACTACAGGACGGGCGCGCAGCTCGCCCGCCTCGGCGAATATTATGCAGAGTGCATAGTAAATAACGGACTCAAGGCAGACACTCTTGTCGGTCCCGCCTACAAGGGCATACCTCTCGCGGTGTCCGCGGCTGTGGCGCTTTACAACAACCACGGCGTGGATATGAACTACTGCTTCGACCGCAAGGAGGTCAAGGACCACGGCGAGGGCGGCCTGTTTGTAGGCAAACAGCTTACAGACGGCGAAAAGGTTATTCTCATAGAGGACGTTATGACGTCCGGCAAGGCGCTCAGGGAGATGCTCCCCAAGCTTGAAGCGGCCGCAAAGGTGCAGATTGCCGGTATGATTATAAGCGTGGACAGGCAGGAAAAGGCTCTCAATTCAGAGCTGTCTGCCGTTCAGGAGGCGTATAAGGAATTTGGCGTAAAAGTTTATCCCATCGTAACCATGACCGATATAATAGAGGCGATAGAGAGCGGCGTGATAGAGGGCAGGGAATACCTTGCAAAGATGAAGGAATACCGCTCTGTTTACGGCGCATAACAAAATACATAAAACAGTCAGAGCCGTCCGCGCAGCCGCGGACGGCTTTAAATATTGATTATCCGCAAAGGGACTTACAGGCGGACGGGCAGTTTTATGTATATTACTGCAAATGGCGGAAAGCCGCCGTCTGTTGCCTGTCGGGCGGTTACAGATTAGGTTAAAATAAATTTATTCAGGCGGCAGTCGTTCCGGCTTTCAGCGGAGCGGGAATGGAGGTTATTACGGCGGGCACGGCGGCCGCGCTTTCCTGACAAATAAGTGCAGGGGGCTTTCAGAAAGTGCCGAAGGTATAGCCGTTATCTCTGTAGTAACGTATAAGCCGCCTTATGGCTTCAGGCGTGGCAAGTTTTTTGGTGGAATCGTGTGAAAGAAGCACAACGTTGTCGCAGTCGGCGGAGGTCGCCACGGCCGCTCTGTACAGCTGGTCGGGTGTATTCATACCGGGCTCTGCGTCGCGCGTGCTGGCGTTCCAGTCCACATACCTCATCCCGTGGTCCGTCACAGCGGATATGAGTTGGCTCTTCAGCCCGTATGAGCCTCCGGGGAATCTGTAAACTGAAGAGGGTTTGCCTGTAATGCGCTCTATCACTGCGTTGCATCTGTCTATATCTGAAATCAGGCTCTCCGGCGAACGGTAAATTTCAGAGTATCTGTGGGTGTAGGAATGTACGGCCACTGTGTGGCCGCTCTCGTGTTCCCTCTTTATAAGGTAGTCGCGCGTTTCGGCCTGAAGCCCTATGATAAAGAAGGTCGCCCTCACGTTCTCTTCGTCCAGAACGTCAAGTATCTTCGGCGTAATTCTGTCGCTCGGCCCGTCGTCAAACGTCAGGAACACAGTTTTTGACGGGCTCTGCGCGCTGTCCGTTTCGGCAAGCGAAAAAACTCCCTGCACGGGACCGATGTTTCCCGCAAACCACATACATGCTATTGCCACAGCTAATATTATGGCTGCGGCCGTGAAGAATTTTCTGTTCATACAATAAGGTTGCGCAGAAATTTGCAAAAATAGCAATATTGAACGTGTTTAAAAAAAATTTGTCTGCGCATACTGCTTGTATCAATCAAGGAGGTTTTGTTTATGAGATTGAACAGCGGCGACTACGCTCCCCGCAGCGGCTCTTACAAGGTCATAGACCAGCAGGGCAAAACGGTAAACACCATCTATATTGCGGAGGGTGAAACCATGCCTCCCACGCAGACCAGCGGATGCCATTACGAGTTTGCCGGCGAGGAATAAGCCAACCAGACTGCATAAGATAAATTAAAACCGGCTGCGGCGCAATCTGCCGCAGTCGGTTTTTCATATAAATTTTTCACGCAGTAATGTTCTTGCAGCTTATAAAAATATGAGTTATACCGAACAGTACGGCAAAAATGATTAGTGAAAAGTACGCCGCCACAATTCCGCTGAATAAAGAGCAAGCAGGCAGCCTTACAAAACTTTTTCAGTTTCATTTAAAAATGCTTGTGTTATTGCGTGCGTGCTGTTATAATATACAGGCATGGGGTATTAGCTCAGTTGGTAGAGCGCTACA
>CBCPNE010000055.1:0-4146 GCA_965120435.1 uncultured Clostridia bacterium | reverse complement strand
CTGAAGGAAAAAAGGCCCCTCCCCCCCCCCCCCTCTCCTTTCTGGGCGCTTAGGGTTCCCTCTCCTCTCCCCCCCCCCCCCTCCGCTGCCGCAGGGCGGAAAGCCCTGCGGCATAAAAATATTTTGATGCGTGTTGTGATAATAAGGTGCTTATGAAAAAACTTATCCTTAAAATTGCCGCGGCTTTTGCGGCGGTATCCGTCGTATTTGCCTTCGGCGGCTGCGGAATATTCGACGGCTTCTTCGGGGACGAAGCAGACCGCCCTGGCGACGGTTTTGTGAATGAGGGAGGCGGCAATTCCGGCGGTTCGGGCAGTTCGGACGGCTCGGACAGTTCGGATAGTTCGGACGGCTCGGATAGTTCAGACAGTAATATAACAGTCGGCGACTATGAGGACATAACCTCCGCAGATTTGTCTATACATTTTATCGCACCCGGTGTAAAGTCTAACGGCGATTGTGCCCTCATAAAGTGCGGCGATGTTGAAATTCTCGTTGACGCCGGTCCCACAACGGGGAATTTGAGCACTATAAAGGCGTATATAAACGAGTATTGCGACGACGGCATTTTGGAATACGTTATAGCTACGCACGCGGATGCCGACCATATAGCGTGTATGGCGGGCAACTCTTCAAAGCATGACGGCATACTTTACAGTTATGAAGTGGGCACTATAATTCAGTTCAGTAAAAGCGACAAAACTTCGACGACATACACAAATTATCAGGCGGCCGTGCAATATGCCGAAAGTTGCGGCACTAAGGTGTATGACGCGTTGCAATGCTGGAATGAAACGGGCGGCGCGCAGCGCACATACTATCTTGATGATGAGCAGACCATATCGCTCAACATACTTTATAACTATTACTACGACCACGATAGTTCGGATGAAAATAACTACTCGGTATGTTTTCTTCTCACGCAGAAACTTGACAACGGTGAAGAATATAACTATCTGTTCACTGGTGATTTGGAGGAAGAGGGCGAGGAATATCTCGTTCAATATAATGAATTGCCGGAGGTGGAACTGTATAAGGCAGGTCACCACGGAAGCAAAACTTCCTCAAACGAGTGTCTGCTCCAAGCAATAAAGCCAAAAAATGTAGTGGCGTGTTGCGTTGCGGGCTATAATCAATATAATGCAAAGACGGAAAACGTTTTCCCCACACAGGCATTTATAACAAGGGTATCCGCCTATACCGAAAATGTTTACATTCCCGTAATGGAGGAGGACGGCGAACTCGCCCTTATGAACGGCAATATTGTCTTTTACTGCAACAATGCAGAGGGCGTTTTGCAACTATGGTGTTCAAATAACACGACTGTGCTGAAAGATACGGAATGGTTTGCGGAAAACAGGACTTGGCCGTCATAGCGGCGCATAACTGTACTCCATAAACACGGGCATTGAAACAGATTGCCGCGGCAGTCGGCGCAATATCGCGCGGACAAGTCAATAGTTTTATAACATAATTTTTAATGTCATTTTCAATATCGCCCCGTACTTATTTGTGCGGGGCGTTTGCATTAATATTGTAAGCAAATATTTTTCCGCAAGCCATTGACCGCAGGGCTTATATGTGTTAAAATAACTCATAAGGAAGAGTTGGTTATTATGAGTAAAAAAATTGCAAGATATGATTTTACGGTAAAGCCCAAAAAGCCTAACGGGCTTTTTATGGGCGTGTTGAAGGCCTTTGCGGCATATCCCGTAATGAAGAAGCTGGGCTTCGAGTGCGAATATGTAAATATGAGCGGCGTAAAACCGCCGTACTTTCTGCTCGCCAATCACGCCAGCGAAATGGATTTCCGCATACTGTATTCCGCCATAAGGCCGCACAATATGAATTATGTCGTCGCCATAGACGGAATGCACGACCACGGCATAGGCCTTATGCGGTTTGCCGGCGGCATAGCAAAGCGCAAATTCATTCAGGATATGCACCTTATACGCAATATGAAGTATTGTGTGGAACACTACAAAAACCCGCTGTGCATATATCCCGAAGCACGCTACACTTTTGACGGCACGCAAAGTTACATACCGCCCTCGGTCGGCAAGATGGCAAAACTGCTTAAAGTTCCCGTTGTTCTGCTCATAGCTTACGGCAACTTTATCTGCTGCCCGCAGTGGAATAAGGATAAGTTTAAAAAGCGCCCCGCTCCGTGCAAGGCAAAGCTTATCTGCGTTGCCACCGCGGAGGAGGTAAAGACGCTCTCTGCCGAACAGATAAACGAGCGCATATATAAAAACTTCGTATATGACGACTTTGCCTACCAGTACGAAAATAAGATTGCTCTCGACTTCCCTCAGCGCGCGCGCGGCCTGCACCACATACTGTACCAGTGCTGCGAGTGCGGTACTGAATTTGAAATGTATTCTTCGGGGACAACGCTTGAGTGCCGCCACTGCGGCAAAAAGTGGGAGATGACAAAGTACGGCAGGTTGGAGGCGCACGACGGAAATACAAGGTTTGCGCACATACCCGACTGGTTTAAGTGGGAGCGCGAAAACGTGCGCCGCGAGGTGGAGGCTGGCACCTATTGCATAGAGGACGAGATAGAGGTGCACACCCTGCCCAAAAACAAATACTTCGCGCAGGGGCGCGGCAAGTTCAGGCAGGATATGACGGGCACGCACTTTTACTGCAACTATTACGGCCAGCCGTTTGAAATGCACCTGTCGCCCACCCAGCTTGAGAGCGTGCATATAGAGTTCGACTACCGCGACATAAAGAGAAAGGAGTTCTTCGGCGACTGCCTGGATATATCCAAGCACGACGACAGCTTCTGGATACACCCCGTAAACATACGCGACTGCATAATGAAGATTTCATTTGCAACGGAAGAACTTTTCCTGCTCGCGCAAAAAAAGCTCAAGGAAAAGCAGAACTTTTTAGACAGCTGAAAATTTGCTCACACAAGTAGTTTCATATACCTCCAAAGAAAGTACGCCGCGGCGATTGATAATCGCCGCGGCGTGCTTAGTAATTTTAAAAGTTTGTCAGGAGGAAGCCTTCGTGCCGTTTACGGTCAATGTAATCGTAGAATTTTCAGCTGTAAACGATATACTAGAGGTGTCAAGTGTTAAAACGCTATCACCGTCGACCCATTGAGAAACAAACTCTGTCCCGAGGTTTAGGATTATGGTATAGGTATGTCCTACTACATAGTCAAAAGTGAACGTGGCTTTTCCGTCCTCGTCGACTGTGGTTGTAAAGCTAATGGTTTTCAGAGCGTATTCACCGTTTATGGTAGAACCGGGTATATAGTTGCTATCGGAAAATTGTACATATACATCATCGCCCTCGTTTGCATATTCGTTGAAATCTATCGTGACCGTTTCCGTCCAGGCTTGAAGTTCTTCGCCTTTTTCTACGTGCACAAGAACGTAAAGGGTAGATTTGTTGGTAGAACTCGACACTGTGAGGGCGTTATTCAGATAGATTGTGAGATAGGTATCGCCGGCGTTTATCATAGAAGTATCTATGGTTATTGTGGCTTTGCCTTCTTTTTTAATATGTTCCTCATAAGATACGTCGCCAGTCATTTCTATGGCGCTGTCGGGAATAACGGTTTGGTCAGAGGATGTTACTTTAGAATCGTCTGTAAGGGAACCGTATTGCGACCAGTTCAGTTCGACTGTAAATTCCCATATCTTATCGCTGCTACTGCTGGTGTTCGTCCCGCCCTTCGTGATTGTAGTATCTGTACTCGTAAACTCTGCCCTGCTGTCTTTAAGTATTTCTTCATATTCAGCCGTATCAGCCGTAATTTTTACGTCCCGTTCGGGCATTTTGAAGTAGTATTGCCCCGAAGAGTTTGGACTGCCGCAAGAAGTTTCGTTGTAATAAACCTTGTCTATATATGTGGTGTAACTTGTAGTTTCTGCCTTCACATAAATATATGTGCCTGCTTCCACAGCTGTGCCGCTGGTAATGATTTCTGCGTCATCATCGTATCCGTTTTTAACGGTAAGGGTATAATCCTCGGTGTCTGTAAAAGTTATGGTGTATGTTGTCTGGCTGCCGGAGCCTGTGTCGTCTGTGTCACTGCCCGTGTCACCGCCTGCACAGGCAGTGAATGCGGCAGCGCACAGCGCTGCCGCACACAACGCTCCTAAAATACTGAAAATCTTCTTTTTC
>CBCPNE010000054.1:0-24548 GCA_965120435.1 uncultured Clostridia bacterium | reverse complement strand
GGCGCCTTCAATTACCTTGAAGCCCACTCTTACGGTGTCGCCCACGTTGAACGCGGGAACGTTTTCCTTCATTCCTTCCTTTTCAATGGCTTCCACAAGACCTTTCATAATCAACCTCCTTGACCAGGCGTTCGTGCGGCGAATCGCGGCAGAGGACCGCCCTGAAGTTCAAATACAAGCGGTATTTTACCAAACCGCAACCAAAAAGGCAAGCTATTTTAAGTGAAATTTTGCTTTTTTGTGAAAATCGCGATACACCCCCGCAACAGCCGGCAAACGCCGCCCGCGCGGTTTAAGGTTATTTACCTCTGCACCCGCTCAAACGCAGAAATAATATGATTTATGTCGCTGCCCATGACCTCTATCACGTCAAAGCGGACGGTGCAGTCCATCTCGCGCCCCGCAAAGTAAAATTCGGCCGCCTTTATATAGCGCCTCCTGCGCGCCGCGTCCACCGCCTCAGACGGTGCGCCGAATATATCGGTGAGCCTCGTCTTTACCTCTATAAAGGCCACCACGTCGCCTGAACGGGCTATAATATCCACCTCGCCGAACGGGTTGCGGAAGTTGCGCTCCAGAATTCTGTAGCCCCGCCTCTTCAGGTACCTGACGGCGGCGCGCTCACCCCTGCCGCCCTTTTTTAAGTTGCCTTCCTTCACACCCATTTGGACGTAAAACTCCTGCGGTGTATCGGGCACAGGCCGCCCGCCTCTATCGCGGCGATGTGCGCGGCAGTGCCGTAGCCCTTGTTGCGCGCAAAGCCGTAGGCGGGATACTGCGCGTCATAGCCGTCCATAAGCGCGTCCCTGTACACCTTTGCGACTATGGAGGCGGCGCCTATGCAGTAACAGTTTGCGTCGCCCTTTATCACCGATTTCTGCGGCAGCGATATATCCAGGGTCATATTCCCGTCCGTGAGTACAAAGCCGGGCGTCACCTCAAGGCTCTCCACGGCATTCTTCATACACAGCCGCGTTGCCTGCAATATGTTTATTTCATCTATAACCTGCGGTTCAACGCGGCATATTGCGCAGGCAACCGCTCTTTTTTGTATAATCTCCGCCAGCCTTTCACGCTTCTTTGCCGTGAGCTTTTTGCTGTCGTCCACGCCCTCTATAAGCCCGTCGTAGGGCATTATAACGGCAGCGCACACAACAGGGCCGGCAAGCGGCCCCCTGCCCACCTCGTCAACGCCGCATATGTACTTTACTCCTGCGGATAGCAGTTCTCTTTCGTGAAAATATCTGTCCATATATCAGAAGCGGCAGGCGCGCATATCCTCCTTGCTGTCCAACACAATCCTGCCCAGCCGCCCCTTGCGGAGGTCGTCTATAACGGCCTTGCAGGCGCGTTCGTAGTCGTATTCGCCTCCGCGCAGCACAAAGCCGCGTCGGGAACACACACACTCCAGCATTGCCGCCCCCGAAGAGCAGTCTGAAATCCCGTACCGCTCTTCAAGGCGGGAGGGATATTTTGCGGCGAGCTCTTCAAGAAGAGACAGCGCCAGCTCTTCCGTATCCAGAATATCGTCGTTTATGCTTCCGATGTACGCAAGCCTGCGCGCAAGCCGCTGGTCGTCGAACGCGGGCGGCATAGTGCCGGGCGTGTCCATAAGCTCGAACCCGTCCAGCCTTATCCACTGTTTTCCGCGGGTGACGCCCGCCTTGTTGCCCGTTACCGCGCGCTTTTCGCCCGACAGCAGATTTATCACCGTACTCTTGCCCGTATTCGGCACTCCGACCACCATAAACCTGAATGTGCGCGCATAACCCTTAGCCTGCGCCCGCTCAACCTTTTCGCGCACGACGGATAGGCAGGCGGAAAACAGGGCGCGCCTGCAGCCGCTCTGCGTGGCGTTCAGCGACACCGCCGCTCCGCCGCGCTCCGCAATAATCTTTACATAATCTTCGGTATCTTCGGCGAGGTCAGACTTGTTCAGAACGTACAGCACGGGCTTGGACCCGAATACGTCCTTCAGCTTTGCGTTGAAGGATGAGGCGGGACAGCGCGCGTCCAGCACGAAAATTGCACCGTCGCACAGCGCGGCGCTCTCCCTCATCATCCGCATCGCCTTGGTCATATGCCCCGGAAACCACTGTATAATCTTCATAAACCCTCCCTGCGCATTGACGGCATATTGCCGCCTCTTTTGAAATTGAACCGCGCATATGCGCGGTTCAACGGCGTAATATTATTCCGCGTATAAAAACTTTACTTACCCTTCAAAAGGTCGGGTCTGCGCGCGGCCGTAATTTTTTCCGCCTGCTGCCTGCGCCATTTTTCCACCTCTGCATGGTTGCCGCTTAAAAGCACTTCGGGTACGCTTACCCCATTATACACCGCGGGGCGCGTGTACTGCGGATATTCCAGCAGTCCTCCTGAAAAGCTTTCGTCCTTAAGGCTGTCGCCGGAGATGACTCCCTCCACGCACCGCGCCACACAGTCGCACACCACCATTGCGGGAAGTTCCCCGCCCGTGAGTACGTAGTCGCCTATGGAGAGTTCCTCGTCCATATACATATCTATTGCGCGCTGGTCAACTCCCTCGTAATGCCCGCAGAGCAGCAGAATATCGCCCTGCGCGGCCAGTTCTGCCGCCTTGCACTGGGTAAACACCGCCCCGCGCGGCGACATAAATATGCGGCGCGCCCTGTGGTCGGGGTCGGCCGCCTCCACCGCCGAACCTATCGGCTGAGGCATCATAACCATTCCCGCGCCGCCGCCGAAGGGATAATCGTCGCACTTAAGGTGCTTGTTTTGGGCATAGTCGCGGATGTTTACTATCTCTATATGCAGTTTTCCGCCGTCCACCGCCCTTCCGATTATGCTCTCCTTTAAAGGAGCAAACATATCGGGGAACAGCGTGAGTATGGTAATTTTCATAACTTTTAAAGAACTGCCACCTGCCTGAAGCGGGCCACGTCCACCGTGACCGTGCGCGCGGAGACGTCTATGGAGAGTATGACTCCATCCGCCGCGGGGAACATCACCTCTTTGCCGTCCATAAGCACGGTATAAATATCCGTGCGCGCGGGCGTCACGTCAAGCACTTCGCCCAGGCGTTCCCCGTCTGAGGTCACGAGCGCACAGCCTATCACGTCGGCTATGTACACCCTGTCTTCGGGCAGTTCGGGCGCGTCCGCACGGTCGGCAAAGACTTCCTTGCCGCGCAGAAGTTCGGCGGCGTTTCTGTCTGCAACGCCGCGCAGAGTGAGGTAGGCGAAGCCGCCCGCCGCTCTGCACGCCAGCACCTTATACTTCTCACCGCCTATCAGCACGTGCGAAAAGTCCTTAAGGTCGTCCGCGCTGTCCGTCTGCGGCATAACCTTTATTTCGCCGCGTATTCCCTGCGGCTTCAGAACTGTGGCCACCGTAAGATAATTTTCCATAAAAAACTCCGCACGGGCGGTCTTCGCCCGCCGCAAATTATCAAAAAGCCGCGCTGTAAGCGCGGCACACGCAAAAATTATTTGCTCTTGATTTCAACAACGTACTTTTTGGAACCTCTGGGCGCAGCCGCCTTGACGAGGGTGCGCAAAGCTTTGGCTATCTTGCCCTGCTTGCCTATCACCTTGCCCATATCAGATTCTTCAAGAAAGACAGTTATTTCAATGCAGCTGTCCTTTTCCTCTTCTCTGTATTCAACGGCTTCTTTGTGTTCGGCAAACTGCTCCACAACGTATTTTACAAGTTCAAGCATAATTTATCGCTCCTTTAAAACTGAACCGCGCCAAAGCGCTAAACGCGCCTTAGTCCTTCTTCTTTTTCTTATCGTTGGTCTTGGGTGCAGAGAGCTTCTTGCTCTGCTCAATAACGCCCGCCTTAACAAGGTAGCTCTTTACCGTCTCGGTGGGCTGAACGCCCTTTGAAAGCCAGTCCTTGGCCTTTTCAACGTCGATATTGATTTCCGCGGGGTTCTTGAGGGGGTCAACGTATCCGACCTTGTCTATATATTCGCCGGAACGCGCCTTTCTGCTGTCTATAACGACGATGCGGTAGAAAGGTGATTTTTTGTCGCCCATTCTCGTGAGTCTCATTTTTACTGCCATTTTTATTTCTCCTTAAAAATACAAAAATTTTATTTTTAAATTTAACCTGATGTGATTTACGCGGCAATATGCCGCAACGAGCGGCGGACCGCACATATAAATGTTACCTTAAAAGGGCAATCTGCGTTTGCCGCTTTTGAGCTGCTTCATAAGCGTTTTGACCTGGTCGAACTGCTTTAAAAGCTGGTTTATCTCCTGCACGCTCGTGCCCGAACCTGCGGCTATTCTGCGCTTTCTGGAGGCGTTTATGATAACGGGGTCCTCCCTCTCCTTTCTGGTCATAGAGAGGATGATGGCCTTTGTGCGCTCCATCTTATTTTCGTCTATGTCGCCGGCCTTCAGCTTGCCCCCCATTCCCGGCAGCATAGCCATAACGGCCTGGGCGCCGCCCATCTTCTTCATACTTTCAAACTGTTCGAGGTAGTCCTCCAGCGTGAAAGAATTTTCGCGCAGCTTCTGCTGCATCTTCTTTGCGTCCTCTTCCGTGACGGCCTGCTGGGCCTTTTCAATCAGCGTGAGTACGTCCCCCATTCCGAGTATGCGCGAAGCCATTCTGTCGGGGTAAAAGGGTTCGAGGTCGCCGAGTTTTTCACCCGTGCCTATGAACTTTATGGGCTTGCCCGTGACCGCCTTTATTGAAAGGCACGCGCCGCCGCGGGTGTCGCCGTCCAGCTTTGTAAGAATTATGCCCGTTATCTCCAGCCTTTCGTTGAACGTTCTGGCAACGTTTACTGCCACCTGACCCATCATTGAGTCAACCGTGAGAAGAATTTCCGTGACCTCCACGGCCGCGCAAATCTCCTCAAGCTCGAGCATGAGCTTTTCGTCTATCTCCAGCCTGCCCGCCGTATCTATAACGACGGTGTCAAACCCCTGCGAACGGGCGTAATCAACAGCCTCTTTAGCCGTCTTTACGGGATTCTGCGTACCCTTTTCAAACACTTCGCAAGCGGCGTTTCTGCCCACCACTTTAAGCTGGTTTATGGCCGCGGGGCGGTATATATCGCAAGCGACAAGAAGCGGCTTTTTGCCGCTCTTTTTAAGGTGAACGGCCAGCTTACCGCACAGCGTGGTCTTGCCGGCGCCCTGAAGTCCGCACATCATTATCACCGTGGGGGGCTTGCTGGCCACGGCGAGCTTTGAATTGGTTGAACCCATCAGAGCTATGAGTTCGTCGTTTACTATCTTTATTACCTGCTGGGCGGGGTTGAGGCTCTTTAAAATTTCCTGCCCCACCGCCTTTTCGGATACGTCCGCGCAGAACTTTTTGGCAACCTGGATATTGACGTCCGCCTCCAGAAGGGCGACGCGCACTTCGCGCATTGCCGTCTTTATCTCAAGTTCGGTAAGCCTGCCGCGCTTCGTAAGTTTGGAAAATATGTGATTCAATCTCTCGGAAAGAGAGGAAAATGCTCCCATCAGCGCACCTTACTTATATTTTTACACATTTATTGGACTTTCGCCGAATAATCGCCGCCGAGTATGCCCAAAAGCGCGGCAACCTCTTCCGAAAACTGCGGATTGGCGGCAAGAAATTCATTTGCCCATCGCCCGACTTCCTTTAAAATAACCGAAAGATTAAAGTCGCCCTCGTCAAGCATACGCGAAAATCCCAGCTTTGTTTCATACTCTTCCAGCTGCTTTTTAACCGAAGAAAGACATTCGGAAACACCCTGCCGCGAAATACCCTTCTGCTCTGCAATTTCAGACACGGTAAGGTCAAGATTGAAGAACATATCTGTAATTTCACGCTGTGTGGGCGTCAGAAGCGCCGAATAAATATCCCACAATCTCAAAAACTTTATATCGGCCACAGGACTGCCTCCCTTACCCGTAAAATTATATCCGTGAGCAAACGGTTTGTCAAGCATTTTTACTTGACATTCTTTAAACCGACCCAAGCCGCCCCGCAGACACTGTACAAATTTGCACATAAAATTTGTTCTTAATTTTCAGGCGGTGTTATACCTGACATTAATCGCGCGGCGTAATTTTATTTTTACCTTTGAATTGACATAAAAATACCGATATGATAGAATATTGAAGTACGCGGCGTGGCATAAATTTGCTTTAAATGCCGTAAAGTAAGGTATTGATTATGCAGAAAATTATTGACGGAATCGTGTACGACACCAGCTACTCTACGGTGGACAAAAAATTTACGAGCGGTAAGCCCGGCGACCCGGACGGATATGAAGAGACGTTGTACATAACCGCCGACGGCAGGTACTTTGTATATACCTACGGCGGTAAAAGTTCAAAGTACCCGGAAGAAGACATCCGCCCCATTGCGCGGGAAGACGTGAAGAGCTGGATACTTTCCCATTGATTGAGGATATAAAAAGCTGATACAAGGCGGCGACCCGCAACGGGTCGCCACTTTTTTTTGTTTGCCGCAAACTAAAAAGTCTGCGCCCGTGTGAATATTGACAGTAAAAAATCCTCCGCGCGCTTTGCGCGCGGAGGATTTTTATACCGCATATATCGAAGGAAACTTATGCAGTTTTATTCAGTCAAAGCAGGGCTGCCTCAAGGTCGGCAAGCATAGTTGCAAGCGCCTGAATACCGCCCTCGGCCGTGTACCACACGTCGGGATTGAGCAGCACCACCAACGTGCTTGTGCACTCCACCGTGTTGAGATTGGTCTGGAACGCGCTGCGCACGCTTTCCGCCGCAGCCTCAAGCGAAGAGCCGTCGTTATTTGTTATGTACGCGCGGTTCATAACAAAAATATAGTCGGGGTTTACAACCGCTATTGCCTCATAGGAAGTAGAGCTGCCGTGCTGGCTGCCCTCATAACTTTCATTGACGTTTGTAAAGCCGAGTTCGTTCACTATGAGCGAGAGCCTGCCGTCCGACGCAAGCGCGCTGAAACTTGACGAACTGTTGTACATTACGTTGAGCGCAGTTTTTGCCGAGCCGTCATCGTTCACGCTCAGCGCGGAGAGAGTTTCCATTCTTGAAATAATATTATACTCATCTATAACCTTATACACCTCATAAGCACCCATGCCGAATATCTTGCCGATAGTTACGGCGTTTTCGAGCGTGCCGTCCACAACGCGGCCCGTAACGGACGTGAGATATACCACGGGGGCAATCTCTTCAAGCGTTTCATATGCGCTTGACTGTCTGCCGCCGATAAATATTATATCCGGTTCGCTCTGCTGAAGGGCTTCGAGGCTGTAACTGTTGAGCGTGCCGAGGTCGGTGATTTCACCTCCGTCAACCTTGTCCCAGTATTGCTGGAGGTAGGATATTGTGCCGGAGGCGGTTGCCACCACCCTGTCGCCCACGCCCAGTGCGTCCATCACGTCCAGCACGGCGTAGTCGAGTATCGCCACGCGCTCAGGGTTGAGCGGCACGCTTTTGAGCGTCGTTTCGCCGTTGGCGTCGAGGCTGGTTATCGTCACATAATCGCCTTCAAGCGCGGTTTCTTCTTCAGCACACGCAGCTAAGGCAAGGCAGCTGCAGACCGCAACGGCGGCCGCTGCAATAGCTATAAACTTCTTTTTCATTTTAATCTCCTTAAAAATTTTTTAATAATATATAGAAAGGGGTCTTCCTTCGACTTCTATAATCTGAAATTCAACGCCGTATATTTCAGAGAGGTTTTCACGCGTCATAACCTCCCCCACGGTGCCGTATTTTGCAATTTTGCCGTCCTTCATCGCGCACACATAGTCTGAATAGAACGCCGCGTAGTTGAGTTCGTGCAGCACCATTACAACCGTCTTGCCGAGTTCGTCGCACATTGCGCGCACGGTGCGCATAAGGTTGCGCGCGTGGTATATGTCGAGGTTGTTGGTTGGCTCGTCCAGAAGAACGTAGTCTGTATCCTGTGCAATCACCATTGCGATATACGCGCGCTGGCGCTGCCCGCCCGAAAGTTCGTCTATAAACTTGCCCTCTATCTCCCTGAGTTCAAGGTAGTCAAGCGCCTTGTCCACTATCTCCCTGTCCTCCTTGGTCAGGCGGGACCCCGAATAGGGAAACCTGCCGAATTCCACAAGCTCCCTGACGGTAAGCTTTACCTGCACGTTGTTTGACTGAGTGAGAATGGCAAGGTGTTTGGAAAGTTCCTTGCTCTTCCACTTGGCTATATCCGTGCCCTCGAAGTCCACTATGCCCGCGTCCCTTGCCACAAGGCGGGAAATTATGCCCATTACCGTGGACTTGCCCGCACCGTTGGGACCTATGAGAGAGGTGACTTTGCCCTTTACAAGCTCAAAGTCAACGTCGTTCACTACGGGTCTGCCGTCATACTTTTTAACAAGATTTTTGACGAACAACTTTTTCTTCCTCCTCTTTTATCTTTTTGCCTCTCCTGCGCCCGCCCGAAGAGCCCTGCCTTGACTGCCTGAGTATCAGGAACAGGAAGTACGCCCCGCCGAGAAGCGATATAAACACGCTTATGGGTACGCCGTCAAACACCTGCTCCACCAGAAGTTCGCCGAGGGCGAGTATGATTACCCCGAACAGCGAAGAGGCGAGAATCAACTGCCAGTGGCGGAATGTGCGCAGCAGTTCGCGCGCAAGGTTGGCTATTATCAGGCCGAGGAAAGATATGGGTCCCACCATAGCCGTAGCCACTGCGATGTACGCCGTGACGCCTATGAGCAGTCGGTTTACGGATTTATCGTAGTTGACGCCGAGGTTTATTGCCTGCGCCTTGCCGAGCGACATTACGTCCAGCACGCGTATATCCCTTGCCAGCACGCCGCCTGTCAGCGCGAGCAGCACCACCGCGGCAATCATTATAGAAGAATCTATATTTTCAAAGCTGGCCACAAGCGATTGCAGCGTCACCTCGTAGTCGGTGGGGTCCATTATCATAACCAGCGTGCTCTGTATGCTTGAAAACAACGAGGCAAGCACCGTGCCTATGAGCAGAATAAAGAGTATGTTGTAGTTGGTCTTTCTGAACATAAAGCCGTATATGAAAAAGGCTATAACCACCATTATCACTACGTCTATGGCGAAGGCTATGTTGCTGTTTGTGATTAAAATGCTGCCCGTACCCACTATGAACACCAGCGCAACGTGGGTGAGGGTGTACAGCGAGTTCATTCCCAGAAGGCAGGGCGTGACTATGCGGTTGGATATTATTGTCTGGAACACGATAGAGGCCGCGCCTATTGCAAACGCCGCGATGAGCATTGCGGCAATCTTTGGCCAGCGCAGCTTCATCGAGTACTGTATGAATGAGGCCTTTTCAAAATTCAGCCCCACTAACAGGAAGCAGGCGAGGGCCGCCACGGCCAGCACCGCAAGAATGACAAGCTTAGCACTGTTGGGTATGCCCGTAAAGGCGCGCCACGCGCACCTCAACGCATTGACGCACGCCAGCGCGGCGCGTTTTACAGCCCTGCCCGCCGTAAGCGCGGCGCGCTTTATGCGCCCCATTGCGCCGTCGGAGGGTTTTCTTTCGGTGACTTCGTTCATACCGCGTCGCCCTCCGTCTGTCTTTTAAGCGGGCGGAACAGCTTCAATTTTACCGATTTCTGCCCGTACTTCATTCTGTATACTATGGTGCCTATGAACAGAATACTGCCTATAATGCCTATTATCAGCTCCACAGCCACCTCCACGTCCAGAGAGCCTTCCGGCGACTGAATAGCACTCCTTGCAATTAAATCGCACACCAGCACGAACAGCGCGCCCAGAAGGGCGGCGTCAGGCAGAGTGCCGCGTATCTTATCCCCCTTGAACATAGATATAATGTTAGGTATTATAAGTCCGAGGTAGGATATTGTGCCCACAACGACGACAACCGAAGCCGTTATTATTGCGGAAAGGCTCAGTCCTATAAACAGTATAAACTTGTAATTCACTCCAAGGTTGCGGGAAAAATCTTCCCCCATTCCCACTATGTTGAAGTGGTTGGCAAACAGATAAGCCAGCACAACCATAGGCGCGGCGAGATAGATAATCTCGTAATTGCCCTCTATGACGGTGGCAAAGCTTCCCGTGAACAGGCTTGACAGCTGTTGGCTGAGGTCAAACTTGTACACGATAAAATTTGTAATGCCGGAGAGTACGTTGCCCACCATTATGCCTATCAGCGGCACAAGCGCGGGGTCTTTGAACTTTATTTTAAGAATAAAGCCGACGAATATCCACGTACCCACAAGCGCGCACACAAAAGCAAACACCACCTGCGTCCACAGCCCCGCGGTGGGCAGCAGAAACATACACAGCGCCGTGCCGAGCTGCGCGCCCGATATTGTTGCGCCCGTAGTGGGCGAAACGAACTTGTTCATACACAGCGACTGCATAATAAGGCCGGCAACGCTCATCCCCGCGCCCGTGAGAACTATTGCAACAAGACGGGGCAGTCGCGTCACCACAAGCAGGTTGAGAGCGGCCTCATCGCCTGAAAATACATTAGGGATTGTAACTATCGTGGACGCCGCGCCCACGAACAGCGAAAAGAAGCCGACCACTATCAGAAGCGCCGCAAGAATTATCGTTGAAAGATGTCTTTTAAAGAACATTTTAAAGGGGTTTTTCTTCATTCCCGTAAAACAATCTCCTCCTTTAAAGGCGTTTTACCCGCGGGCCGCAAATCAGGAATACCGGCTCAGCCGCACGCAGAAGTTGCGCCGCGCGGCAGATTACGGCAAAAACGGGCAAAAAAAAGCACAGCAAAAAAAGCGGGTCAAATAGCCGAACTTACGTTTTGCTGCACGCTATACCAAAATATAACAATCAGAATTCAGGAACGGACGCCGCACAACGCCCGGCGGAAGCCGAACTGCGCGCAGGGCCCCGCACGAACGCCGCACGGCGCCGCGCCCCTGAAAGCGCCTTTATTATATGCCGTGAACGGAAAGTTGTCAATAAAAAATAAACTAAGGTTTATATATTATTGATAATTGTTTGCAATTAACATAAGAATGAAAAATATTAACTATGGCTAATATTTTTATCAAAAAAATGACGGGCTATTTCTGCCCGTCGCTTTCCTTTTTGTCGTTCTTTGCCTCTTCCTCTGAGGAAGAGAGCTTTTTTGCCATATCCGCGAGTTTTTCCTCGCTCAGACTCTCTTTAAGATTGTCGAGCTTGCCGTAGGCAAGTTTGTCGTGGTGTATGGTCATAATTCAGCCTCCTTACCGCGCGGAAACTCCGCCGCTATATCTCTATGAGGAAGCCCCTCTCCCTGAGCGCCCCCTCTATTCTGTCCAGCGTATCCTCGTCCGGGGCGGTCACGGTGTGATAGTGATAGCCGTCCGTAACGGCCATAAGCGGCTTGGACGCGCCGCTTCTGAGCGAGCGGTACAGCTCCTCCACGTGGGTGACGCTGTAAAGTTCCAGCCTTGCCGCAATCCTGCCGAACAGCCTGTGGTTTACAGACACGTCCTCCACCCTGCCGCCGAGGTTTATTATAAGGTAGCCCTCGTCCACAATCTCGTCAAAGGTGTGGCGGCACTTGAATACGCGCGTGGCGCTCTTTTTAGTGCCGAGGATATATCCGCGGTTGGTGGAAATTATGTCGTACCCGTTGGCGCGAAGCATTGCTATGTCCTGCACGATAACCTGTCTTGACACGCCGAGCTTTTCTGCAAGTATCGCGGCGGGAAGCGCGTTATCGCTGTTGCCCGCAAGGGCTAAAATTTCCTTTCTCCTCTCTTCCGCCTTCATTATTCCTCCACGGGGTGCAGATTTTTGAGAGATAAATCAAGTATGGGCGCGGAATGGGTTAGCGCGCCGCTTGAAACGTAATCAACACCCGTCCGCTTTATATTTTCTATATTTTCCCTCGTGACGTTGCCGCTGCACTCGGTCAGAGCGCGCCCGCCAATCATCTTCACCGCGGCGGCCATATCGTCCGCGCTCATATTGTCAAGCATTATTATGTCCGCGCCCGCCTCCAAAGCCTCGCGGCACATATCGAGGTTTTCAACCTCAACTTCAATCTTGCGCACGAAAGGCGCATACTCGCGCGCCATCTTTACGGCGGCCGTTATACCGCCCGCCGCGCCTATGTGGTTGTCCTTCAACAGTATGCCGTCTGAAAGGTTGTAGCGGTGGTTCACTCCCCCGCCCACCTTTACCGCATACTTTTCAAATATGCGCATATTGGGCGTAGTTTTGCGCGTATCCAGCAGTTTTGTTCCGCTGCCTTCAAGCAGTTTTACCACCTGCCTCGTGTAGGTTGCAATGCCGCTCATTCTCTGCAGATAGTTCAGGGCGGTGCGTTCGCCCGAAAGCAGCACGCGTATGTCGCCCGTAACCTTTGCGAGCTTCTGCCCCTTTTTCACCTCCTGCCCGTCCTCCGCAAACAGCTCAGTCTGCGTTGCGGGGTCAAGAACGGCAAAGGTGCGCGCAAACACGTTTAGCCCGCAGATTACGCCGTCCTGCTTGCAGATTAAATCCACCGTACCCTTTTTATAACAGGGCATAACGGCGTTTGTGCTTATGTCCTCATTGGAAATATCTTCCCTGAGGGCCTGCTTTATAAGTTCGTCCATATGCAGGACTTCAGTTATGGGGTTGTTCATTTTCCGCCTCCTCTATAGCTTTCAATACCTGCTCCTTATATTCCCGCAGGAGCCGCGGCACGTTGGAATATTTTGAAAGGTCCAGCGCCTTTTCCGCGCGTTCGGCGGCGCGGTAATCAATGCGGACATAGCGCTCCGCTATATCCTTTGCCGCCCGCTTTGCAAATACCAGACTTTCCAGCAGAGAATTGGACGCCAGCCTGTTTGCGCCGTGTACTCCGTTGCAGCACGTCTCGCCGACGGCGTACAGCCTGTCCATAGTTGTTCTGCCCTCCAGGTCAGAGCGTATTCCGCCCATAAAGTAGTGCTGCGAGGGCACGACGGGGATGCACTCCCTGAACACGTCATACCCCTCGTCAAGGCAACGCTGCACTATGGTGGGGAAGTGGTTTATCACCTCATCCCTTGGTATCGGCCTCATATCCAGCCAGACGTGCTTTGTGCCGTCCTTCTTCATCTGTTCGCGGATATTCTTTGTCACCACGTCGCGCGGCTGAAGCTCGTCGCAGAAGCGGTTGAAGTTTTTATCCAGCAGTACGGCTCCCTCGCCGCGCACGCTCTCCGATATGAGAAATCTTCTGCCCCTCGTCCCGGAATACAGCGTTGTGGGGTGTATCTGAATATAATTTATATGGTCCACGGCCACGCCGTGATTCATACAGATTGCAAGCGCGTCGCCCGTGAGT
Organism: uncultured Clostridia bacterium; assembly: GCA_965120435.1. Lineage (GTDB taxonomy): Bacteria > Bacillota > Clostridia > Christensenellales > Borkfalkiaceae > Coproplasma. The sequence goes on along the minus strand of CBCPNE010000054.1, from coordinate 11,309 downwards.
ATGCGGAAGTTGGTGGAATTTTCAAACACTCCGCCTATTCCGCCGGAGGCGAGTACTGTATAGTCGGCGTAAAAGGTGTACAGTCTGCCGTTTTTGCTGTCCTTGGCCACTATTCCGAAGCACCGGTCTGAATCGCAGATTATGTCGGTCATCGTGACATATGGCGCTATGAATATGTTATTCCTCGCGCGCACCCTCGCCATCAGGCGGGTGGTTATCTCCCTGCCGGTACAGTCCTCGTGAAAGCATATCCTCGGCCGCGAATGTCCGCCCTCGCGGGTGTACGCGAGCGAACCGTCTGAATTCCTTGCAAAGCGGACGCCGCAATCTATAAGGTCGTCTATCAGCGACTGTGAATTTCTTATCATGCAGTCCACCGTGGCGGGGTTGTTTTCGTAGTGGCCAGTGCGCATAGTGTCGTCAAAATATCCCTGATAGTCGTCCTCGTCCACAAGGCGGCATATTCCGCCCTGCGCGAGATAGCTGTCGGACTTGTCAGGCGAGTCCTTGCAGATTATGAGAATTTTCTTGTCCTGCGGAAGATTGAGCGCGCAGTTGAGCCCCGCCACGCCCGCGCCGACTATGACCACGTCGTAATATTTGTCAAGTTTAATCACAAAAACTCCTTTTACGCCGGCCTTGCAGCACGGCGGCGCACCATAATATTAAAGCCGCGGCGCCCACTGCGCCGCGGCTGTCTTTTGCCGTAAGGCGGTCTGCGGTCGGCAATACACCGTCCCCGCCTGACAGCCTTTCCGCGACAAAGACCTTCCGCGGACGGCAATACACCGACTCCGCACGGCTTTGTCCCTGCGCGCCGCGGAAGATTGTTTCCGCAAATGCCTGCGCCGACGGAAATACACCGCCCCGACGCAACGGCGCGCCCCCTGAAGCGGAAGCTCCCTGACCCCGAAGGGCTGAGCGCCCTAAATTCAAGATTAAACATAGTTTACATTAAAACTTTACACCTGTCAAGTTAAGTGTAAACCTTTTTTGCGGGAAATTAATTTGAAAATTTTTAACAGATTCAAACTCCTTACGCACAGCAAACGGACGGGCAAACAAGAAAACGGCAAAAAATTTACGGCGCGACAAAATAATACATATTTCTGCGTTGTGGAGCGCGCCCCTTTGCAATATTATATTCCAAAAACCTACGCTTTGGTAAGGAGGACGGAATATGAAACTTTCCGCTGTTTACGGCAGAGAGATTGAAAGCTCCGACGGAAAGATTTGCGGATGGGTGCGCGCGGTTCTCGGCAAGAACGGCGCGCCGCAGTTTCTGCGCTGTTTCGACGGCGAAGAACGCGAATTTGACGTGGATATAAAGAACGTCACAAAATACGGACGCAAGATAATCTTTGAGGACAGAGCGGCCGTGAAAAAGAGCTGCTCCCCGATAAGGCTGGGCGTGCCCGCCTATTCCGAGGAGGGGAAATTTCTGGGACACATAGAGGATATAGAATTCAAAGACGGCGCCGCGGCCGCATATACTATAGGCAAAAAAAGGCGCCGCCCTGAAGAGGTTGTAGTGGGCGACGTGGCAATAGTGCGCGCAAGGCGGACACTGAAGGCGGACGTAAAGGACGCTTTGGGTGAGATAGTACTCAAAAAGGGCGACGAACTTACGGCAGAGGCGCTGAACATTGCAGAGAGCGCGGGCGAATACTTTCAGGCAAGGCTCAAAACAATTTAGCGGCTATACGCCGTACTTTGCCATCAATTTTAAAAGCGTGTTGAAATTATCGTTGAGGCGCTCGTTCTCTTCAGGGGACAGACTGCCCTTGAGCTGCATTACGTAGAGCGCGGCCTTTATCCGCTCCACCTCCTGCCTGTCGCCCCTGCCAAGGTTTTTGGCAAGCAGCTTTTCCGTCACAGATATGGCGTGTTCGGCGCGCACGTTTGCGCGCGACGGACTGACGGCTGGAGGAAAGCTCTGCACGGGCGGCGGGGCGGACGGCAAGGGCAGGTGCGCGCGCACGCGCTCCGCCCTTTCCATCCTGCGGGAGGCAAGCACAAGCGCGCCGTACAGCAGGTATCCCACACACCAGAACAGGGCCGACGCCAGCACCGAATAAGAGAGTTCCTTCCGCGTGAGAAGCACCGCCAGCGTCACTGCGGCAAAGGCGTTTGTCAGCGCAAGAAAGGGTCGCTTGTCGGCGCGGCGCACGCCGCGCGTGAGAAAGCACAGGACGAGCGCAAGCAGAAAAATAAAGGCAAACGCGCCCCATACGATGAGAAGCAGGGTATTTGTTGAAAGCGAGGCCACGGCCTCGCATAAGGCGTCTAAAAATTGCGTTATCATAATGGCAGGATAATTATAGCCCTTAAACAGCGCGGCAGGCGGAATATTTTGTCCTTAAATGTCTTTTTTTGTCGGCGGGCAAAAAAATATTTTCCGTTGATTTCGGGGCGCGGGCGTGGTATAATTATTCGCAAGGTGAACTTATGAAATTTGAAAGACTTAAAAAAGAAGCGCGGCCCGTGCTTGCCATATGCTACGACTTTGACAGAACGCTCTCCCCCGACGATATGCAGGCGCAGGGGTTTATTCAGTCCGTAGGCGAGGACGTGAGCGATTTCTGGCGGCAGTCCAACGCCCTTGCGGAAGCTAACGATATGGATATGAACCTTGCCTATATGCTCACGATGGTAAAAAAGGCCAAGGGCAGATTTTACGTCACAAAAAAAGCCCTTGCAAAGTACGGCTCTGAAATCAAGCTGTACAACGGCGTAGAGGGCTGGTTCAGCCGCATAAACGAATACGGCGCAAAGCGCGGAATTATAGTGGAACACTACATAATATCCTCCGGCCTCAAGGAGATGATAGAGGGCACCTCCATTGCCGGCGAATTCAAAAAAATTTACGCAAGCGCGTTCTGCTACGATTCTGACGGCGTGCCCGAATGGCCCGCGCAGACGATTAACTATACAAACAAGACGCAGTTTTTGTTCAGAATTGAAAAGGGCTGCCTTGACATAAACGACCACGACGGCGTAAACGAATACATAGCCCCCGAAAACCTGCGCGTGCCGCTGAGAAATATGGTGTATATAGGCGACAGCGACACCGATATTCCCTGTATGAAACTGGTAAATTCCTACGGCGGGCACGCGATAGGCGTATATAACGCGGTCACGCGGGACAAGAGCAAGGTCTATGCAATGTTCAGAACAAACCGCATAAGGTACTTCGCCCCCGCGGACTATTCCGAAGGCGGGGAGCTGGACAGGCTTTTAAAGGCCGTCATAGACAAAACCGCCGCCTATGAAAAGCTTGAGGACAGACACGTTGAAAATCTGATAGAGACGCGGAAAGAGGACAATAAAGACAGCTGAAACGGGCATATGCGCGCCCGTTCAGAGAGTTGGCCGCCGTGCAGAAAACTTCTGCGCGGCGGCCCTTGTTTATTGCAAATCACAACTTTATTTCGCTGAGAGTGCGGATATTGACTATATGCGCCTCTGTTTTTTCTGCGGGTATGCCGCAAATCTTCTCCACGGCAAGGCGGTATATATCCAGCTGTCTGCGGTAATGATTTTTCAGATACTCATCCCCTCTGTGCGAATATTTGTAATCTATTATGATACATTCGCCGTCATTAAGGCACATCAGGTCTATAACGCCCTGCACGAGCACGCCGTCTGCCGCGGAAGTATCCAGAAAGCTGTTTGCGGGAAGGGAACACAGAAACTCCCTCTCGCGGTAGTCCTGCCAGCCGCTCACCCGCTCAAAGCACCGCATATTCAATATGCGGGAGAGCGCCTGTGCGTCCACAAGCTCTGCCTGGCGCGCCGTCATAAGCCCGTCCGCGACAAATCCGGCGATTTGCCGCACGATATTTTCAGCGTCTTTGACGGAAAAATCGCAGAGCTGAAGGTATCTGTGGTAGGCCGTGCCGCGTTCGGCCGCGTCCGGCTCCGCGGGGTAAAGTTCGTTTTCCGCGTAGTAACTCTCCTCCTGCATCCTGAGTACGGCGGAAGCCGAACTCTTTACGGGCAGGTTGACGCTGTCGGCGTGCGGGTACTTCTTCATAAAGTGCGCCCTGAACGCCTCAAGCGCAGCCTCGTCGGGGTCGGATATGAGCGTCTGCGGGCGCACGGACTCCCCTGCGCCGACGGGCTCGCAGTCCTCCTCCTTGAGGACGGAAAAGTCAAGCATCTGCGCATAATTGGTTGCCCACGCCACTCTGTAAGGATTGAAGTCCGTCCGCTCGCGTGACATTATGTGCAGGCGGTACTTCGCGCGGGTGCAGGCAACATACAGGAGGTTCATCTCGTTCCTTATCTCCTCCCCGCCCTCTTTTATGCGGCAGTAACGCAGGAGTACGGTAGGCGACGCTATGCGCCTTTCGGCGTCAAAGAGCTTATGTGCAAAGCCGTACTTTTCGTCCAGCGGAGGCCCGCCGTCGTTTTTGCCCCTGAACGGACGAGCCACGTCCGCAAGGATGACTACGGGGAACTCCAGCCCCTTTGAGGCGTGTATTGTCATAATTTTTATGCTGTCCGCGCCGCCGCTCTCCGCTGCGGCAAGGTACATTCCGCCCGCGCGCAGTTTCTGCAAAAAGTCGCCAAGACTGAGTTCCGCGCCCCCCGAATACGCCTCCTGCGCCAGCCTGCGCACATTTCTCAGCTTCTTGCCGCCGTCCTGCATATACACGGCCTCAAGCGCGGTGTCCTGCAGTATTCTGTCTATAAGCGTGCCCGCGCCGAACAGCGCCGTAAGGCGGCGGTATGCGGCAATCCTGCTCATAAAGCGGTCAATTTTTGCGGCTACGCCGTCGGAATTGTTCCCGGCATAGCGCGCACAGCATTCGCGGAAGGTCTTTGCCTTTTTGTCCTTGTCCGCGGCAGTTTCCCTTTCCTGAGAGGCGGAAATCTTTATCTTTGCAAGCTCGTCCTCTGTAAAGCCGCCTATCGGCGAAAGCATTGCGGAGGCCATAGGTATATCCTGCTGCCCGTTATCTATATATGACAGAATGTCAATCATCTGCTTGACTTCGGGATAGTCGCACACGTTTGCGCCCTGCGCGCCCGATACGGAGTAGCCCGCCGCAATCAGCGCGCGGTATATGCCAGCGGCAGAGGAATTTTCGCGCTTGCGGGTGAGAATACATATATCGCCAGGCTCAACCGCACGCTCTTTTTTTGTTTCTGAGTCGTAGAAAGTGCTGTTCAGTTCCCTGCGCACCACGTCCAGCACGGCCAGTCCCTCGCGCGTGTGGGGTGTGTTTTCCAGCTCCTCGCTCTCCACGGAATACACCCCGTCCGCAACGGTATGTACGCGCTCCTCTCCGCCGAAGCAGTGTACATACGCCCCTCCCGGCGAAGGATACGGGCCGTCCGCCTTCATAACCGAGCCCGCCGAATAATCTATGCCGCAGGTATCCTCCCTCATCAGCTGCGCGAACATAGCGTTCACCGCGTCCACAACACCGGGCGCGCTGCGGAAGTTGCTTGAAAGTTCAAGCGCGCCGCCGCTTTGCTTAAGTTCCCTGACCTTGCGCGTGAAGTACGCGGATTCAGAGCCGCGGAAGCCGTATATGGCCTGCTTTACGTCCCCCACGAGGAAGAGTTCTTCCCCGCCGACTGCGGAGATAATTTTTTCCTGCACGGGGTTTACGTCCTGATATTCGTCAACGAACACGCGGGTAAACCTGCCGCGCACCTCTTTAAGGACGCCCTCGTCCTCAAGCAGTTTAAGCGTGAGGTGTTCCAAATCGCCGTAGTCAAGCTTGCCCTCTTCCCGCTTCAACGCGGCATATTCCGCGTCAAATTCTTCCACGATGGCGCTGAACGCCGCCGCCGTCTTTCCGCTTTCAAGAAAGGCGGACAGCTCCGTCTGCCTGTCGGCAAGCCCTTCATCGAGCTTGCTGTAGCGCTCCTTCACATAGTCGCGCAACGCGGCAAACTTTGCGTGGACGGCCTTCTCCTCCTCGCTCATTCCGCGGCTGTTCAGCCTTACGGAAAAGGCGGGCAGGGGGTCGAATATGTCCGTCCGTCCCTCCGCAGCCTCAAGCGCGGAGAATATGCCGTCCGCCGCCGCGGAGTAGTATTTCTCCCTGTCGCCCGCGTCAAAGGAGGACATAAAAGCCTCCGTTTCCGCCCGCAGGGCGGCGCACCTGGCGCGGCAGTCAGCAAGCAGGAGGCCGCATATCTCCCCGAACACCTCCTCCGTATAAACTTCGGGCGTGCGGAAAAGAATTGCGCGGTAGTCGGGGTAGTTGCGCACCCTGTCGTATGCGTCGGAAATCATAGTCCTGAGCGCGCCGTCAGACCGCTTTTTTGAATAGCGGGCCAGAAGGTGTTCAAGATTTTTGTCATTTTGGGAATACAGCCTGTCAAACAGCGTATCCATAGCGCGCGAACGCAGCTGTCTTTCCGCGCCGCCGTCCTCTGAAACTATTTCAAAAGAACCGTCTATACCCAGAGCGTAAAAGTACACCCGCAGGAGATAGGCGCAGAACGAGTGAATGGTGCTTATGTTTGCCGAGGGGATTTTGCCGAGCTGCTCCTTGATGTGCGCGCGCCCGCCTACGTCCTCCGCCGCCCTTTTTACAAGCGACTGCCTGAGTTTGTCCTTCATCTGCGCGGCCGCCTTTTTGGTAAAGGTGACGGCAAGCACGTTTTCTATATCGCCGCCGCCCTCTATAAAGCGGCACAGGCGCTCTATCATAACAAAGGTCTTTCCGCTGCCCGCAGAGGCCGAAACTATAAGTCTGCCGCTCTGTGAAGCCGCCGCCTCCTGCTGGGGCGTAAGTCTGTTTTCCGCCATTATTCTTCCCCCCTCTGTCTGCGCACGGCGCGCGCCACGTCCGTGCAGGTAACCCCCGTAACTTCGCGCCCGTCGCACTCCGCGGGAGCAAACCCGCACATTCCGCCCATCTTGCAGAACTCGCACACGCCCTCAAACGGTGAGGGCGCTATGTTGCCGCGGAAAATTTCATCCGCGCCTTTCTGCGCAATCAGCGCGGAGTATTCAAGGAAGTCGGCAAAATCTTCCCGCGGGAGCGTTCCGCTGAGCTGTCTGCCGCCGAGATATGCGTCCACGTATCTGCTGCGCTGTTTTTCGGCCACGGTGGTGTCTGAATTTCTTACGACGTCGTCACCGCCGTCCATAAATCCTGAGAGCGTGAATACTCCGCCCTCCTTGTCCCTGTACTCTATATTTGCGGGGAAGTAGTACGCGCCCGCAGGGCGCCTGCCCTTTGAGGCCGCCAGAAGATACAGCGGCAGCTGAAGCTTCACTCCGGCATAGTATTTGTCGGGGTCGGCGTCCACATAGCCCGTCTTGTAGTCTATCACGCGCACCATATCGCCGCACTCGTCCACTCTGTCAACCCGCCCTCCTGCGCGTATGCCGCCGTCAAGCGTGAGCGTGTACCACTTTTCCACGTCGCGCACGCGGAAATTTGAATCGGCAAGCTGGCGGTACACCCCCTTTGAAACGCGCTCCGCCTCGTCCACAAGGCGGGCGGCGGTGTAGCTGCCGCCGACGCTTTCGGGTATGGCGGCATATTCGGCTCTTTCAAGCAGTTTTGCGGCTATTCCGCCGCCAATTTTCCCAGCCTCTTCCTCGCTGCCGACTCCGTTTATCACGGCGGCAAGCTCCTGAAGAACTGCGTGTATAAAATTTCCCGTGTCCAGCGGGCGCACCGCGCCCTCCTGCCGCTCTGCAAGCCTGAGCCCCTGACGGGCAAAATTGAGGTACGGGCAGGAAAAATACGTCTCCAGCAGGGTGGGCGAAACGTAGCCCGTGGGCGCATACAGCGCCTTTGCGTTGCTTATCACGGCCTTGCCCTCCCGCCGCCTTATCACGTTGTCGGCCCGTTCCTTAAGGCCGTTTTCTTCAAGCACCCTGTACAGCGCGGAATTTATGCGCGGCCCCAACCTGCCGCCGGCAAGCGCTTTGAGCGCTGGCGTGGGCGCGCTGCAATAGTAGGGCGCGCCCCTGCCTGAGAGGTCTATCATCTTCTGCGTTACCGGCACGAGCTTTTTGCCGTCCGCCGTGCAGAACAGCGCCGTTATGTATGAAAGAATTTCGCTTTCCGACTTTTCCTCCCCGCCAGAAAGCACGGGATAGCTGAGGTAAAGACTGCCCCTGAAGGCGCACAGATTGAGGCCTGCCGTCTCCCTGCGCCGCCTGTTTACCTGCGCTATTTTGGGCGCAATTTTTACGTTGAGCCTTTCAAGCGAGGTTATCTCCCTGTCGGTGAGAAGGGAAGTATCCGAACCTGCGGGCGGAACTGCGTCCGTGAGGTGCGCGGCGAACACCACCTCGCTGCCGGCGTTGACCGTGGAGGAAATGTCGCCCACGAACACGGCGTCCGTCTTGGGCGGTATGAGGGAAATTTTTGCCGCCGAAAGGCCGCTTTGAAGCAGTTTTTTGAATTCGCGTGCGGTGTAGCGCGCCCCCATACCCAGCTCTTCCGCCTCCTCCAGCACGGAGATAACGCCTCCGTATGCGCGGGCGTTGAACTCAGACTGCGCGGGGTAAGCGTTTGCGCTTTCCTCCGAAATGCGCCTGAGGCTGTCCTCACAGCAGAAATATTCAAGCAGTTTTTTAATACCTTCCGCCCACGCTTCGGCCTCCGCCGCGCCCTGCGGCAGAAGGCGGAGCGCGCCGAGAAATCTGTCCCGCACGGCGCAAACGGCGGCATAACCGAAGCCGAGGGCTTCGCATATGTCGGCGCGGGGGACGCGCTTTACGCCGCCGCGGTAGTCCGCGCAGCGCGCCGCATAATTGCGGAACACATCCCTCTCCCCGTCCGTGAGGCCGAACAGATAGTTGGAAGTAACCGCGCACACGTCCTCAGGCGCGCAGCCCCCTGCCACGCACTCCAGAAAGCCGCACACAAGCGCCGAAAGCGCGTGTTCGGAGAGCGCCCTGCGCTCGTCCACATAGTACGGTATGCCGTAGGCGGAAAAGACGCGGGCAAGCGCGGGACGCGCCGCCTGCACGTCGCCGAGCATAACGGATATTTCACCGTACCGCACGCCCCCGTCTGAAACGTACCTTATGACGGAAGCGGCAATAAATTCCGCCTCCTGTTCCTCGTCCGAGCCCTCGAAAATATGAATTTTATCCGTGGGAACGGCGCCCGCCTGAAAGGCCTGCGGGTCAAACAAAAAACTTCTTATGCGCTCGGCCTCGGCAGTCAGGGACGATTTTATGGTGGAAATGCTGCAGCCGCCGAACTCCCTTGCGCACACTTCAAACTGGGCGGAGGCCTCGTTGGCGTACAGGTCGGCCCCGCCGCCCACAAATATTCCGCAGGTGTTGTCCGCCGCGCGCATACACGCCCTTACGCCCTCTGCCGTAGTGCCCGTAAAGGCCTGAAAGCCGAGCAGAACCACGTCAGCCCCGGCAATTTTTGAACTTGAGGAAATTGCAGAGGGAAGCGTGCGCAGGTACATATTTCTGTCCAGCCGCCCGCTCTCCTGCAGGAACGAAACATACTCGGAATATATGAGAGAAATATCGTGCAGTTTGTCGTCCAGCAGGCGCATACCCGACCGCACCGCTGCCGCCTCCTCCGCGGACACCCCCGAAGAATACAGCAGGGCTATCGTGTCGTACAGCGAACCTGCGGCCGCGGCGGCGGAAAGTTTGCCGAACAGCCTGAGCCTCCCCCTGTTGCGCTCTATTATCCCCCTTATGGCTATGGCAGACCCGTGGCTTGACAGAAGCGCGCCGCCGTGCGCGCGTTCTGACGAGAGAAAGCGCGAAAACGTATAGACGGACGTGTTGAACGTACCGCCGACGGCCGCGCAGACCGTGCGCTCCGCCACGAGGGTAAGCCTGTCCTCGCAGAATATGACCGTGCGTCTGCCCGCGCGTTCGGCGGAGACGACGCGGCGTTTAAGCTCCTGCAACGCCTCTGAAAGCGTGGGAGCAATTACCGAATAATTCATAGCCACATTATATCATACGGCGCGAGAATTTTACTTAATTTTAACTGCAAAAGTTTTTACAATCGGCAAATTATATGGTATAATCTATCGTGCTTAACTAAAAAAATATTTTCTTACGGAAAAAATAAATGAGAAAGACAGCAAAAATTATATCCGTCGTGCTTGCCGCGGCGGCCATAGGCGCGGCCTCCTGCCTTGCGGGCTGTTCAAGCAGCAGCAGCACCGTATCCGTGGATTCCTACTGGTATGAAGGCAATTATGCCGGAATACAGAATACCACTATAACGGGAGAACCCGAAGTCCTGACCTACGACATCGTGTTTGACGAGGAGTCTGGCTCCAACACCACATACAAAGTGGAATACGACTCCACCGTAAAGAATCCTAAAAATTACTACCAAACCACATTCACCGCGGTTGAATTTGACTGGAGCAAGCTACCATACGAGAACTACCGCCTCTCGCTTAAGGACGTGGAGGAGCTGTCCTCCTCAGACAAGGCGAGGTTTGAGGTCATAGAAGACGGCAAGGCCACGGGCACATATTCCACGTCAGAGACGGTGTATATGCTTGAAACTTATATGCATGTCACCGGCAGATATATCTATACGGCGGACGGCGGCACCGAAGAAGAGAACACCGTGGAATTTGACAACTATATATACACAGTTACCTACTTCCGTTCGGCACGCAACAACCTGGAACCCGTTTACAGCAAGCAGGAAGTTCTTAGCACCTCTCCCCAGAGTCTTACACCCGGCTCTGCGGCAAGTATGTGCATGACATACCGCTACGATTACGAGGTTTTCTACAACGTTTCCTGCACACGGGCGACATATCTGTACACCGGATATAAAGAGGACGAAAACGGCGACTGGACGGAGCAGGATACGGTAGAAACACCGGTAAATGGCCTTTCAGACACGGACTATACCCTGTTTGACAACAACTCCGTTTACACAGCCATACGCGGAATGAGCCTTTCTTCAGACTTTTCCGCCACGATAAGCCTGTTCTCCCCTGCGGCCGGCGGCATAATGAACTGCTCTGTCACGGGCGGCGACGAGGGCGAACTTGACCAAAAGGACGACGCGGACATAATATCCGCCCTCAAGGAAGCATACGGCGACCCCAAAACAATGCCTGCGGAGGACGAGATTGAAGAGGGCCGCTCTTACATCAACTACAACACCGTGAGCCTTGCGCGCACGAGCGAACTCAGCGGCGGCACACAGACGATATGGTATGCGGCCGTAGAGGACGAAACCAGCAACCAGTACCGCACGACGATGCTGTACCTGTCAATACCCCTGAGTTTCGGCCTCGGCACCGTTGAATACAGACTCTCTTCCGTGGATTCTGTCCTTGGCGCACAAAATTCTGCAACCGATTAA
>CBCPNE010000053.1:0-5006 GCA_965120435.1 uncultured Clostridia bacterium | reverse complement strand
AACAAATCATAAAAATCGCCGCAGGCTGCGCTGCGGCGAAAGATTTAATAACATACTCCGTCAGGCGACAAAGTCAACATAATAGCCGCCGCTCTCCGTCTGTTGTATGCACGTGAGCGTGCCACTGAGTTTTTCATAGTCCTCAAGGTTAAAAAACTCATCGAGCAGAGCGGCCATTTTTTCCTCAGTGTTTACCGTGTAGTCCATAATACTCATTGTTAGGCCGCACCTCAGAACTATGTCGAGCGTGTTCCACTGTTCTTCGTACCGATTAACGGTTATGCTCATACTCTCAACAAAAGAGCGGATTGCAGACAGCCCCTCGCGCGAGCTTATCACAGCCGCCGCACCGGCAACAGCCGCATAATTTTCCGCCGTGGCGTCCTCAACATTCACAAGAACGTTGGGCGCGCCGTCAAGGTTGTTTTCATTGGATTCCTTTGTAGCAATGTAACTCATATCGGAATCATATACGGAGCAGGACAGACCGTCTTCAGACATAACAGAAAAAACTTCCAGCCTCTCCCTTATGGTTACATTTATTGTGCAGGGATATATCTTTTCAAAGGATACATATTCGGCGTAGCCGTCCGCGGCGAGCAAATCGGTGACGTCTGATTCGTCCACGAAGAGTATGCTCTTGCCCTTGAGCGAAGTCAGAGCGCTTTCAACCGCTTCCGCCGCTTCAGAAAATTTGTCTGTTTCAGAGGAACTTTCAGTAACGTAGTCAATACGCAACACATTTATGTTGCGTACAGCAAATATCACGCTGAGCCCTACAGCCAACGCGGCTAAAAAAACTACTACCAGAATTATGGCTATCGCCTTTCTTATGTACTTCATAAATTATCCTGCAGAACCGGGGCTATACGGCTACGCGCACAATATCTGCTCCCAGTCCCCTGAGTTTGTATTCAAACAGACCGTACCCCCTGTCTGTATGAGAAATATCCAAAACCTCGCTCCTGCCGTCGGCGGCAAGCGCGGCAAGCACAAGCGCCGCCCCTCCGCGAAGGTCGCACGCGACGACGGTTGCGCCCCTGAACTTTCCGCACCCGCGCACAAAGGCATTTCTGTCCACGACGGTTATGTCGGCACCCATCTTCCTCAGTTCGGGTACATATTTAAAGCGCGTTTCAAACAAATTTTCAGTGACGATGGACTGTCCGCGGCATATGCAGCACAGGGCTGTCATCTGAGCCTGAAGGTCAGTGGGAAAGCCCGGATACGGCTGTGTTTCTATTGACTTGACAGACACGAGCCGCCTGTCTCTTTTCAAAACTATTTTATCATTTTTAGCGTATATTTTGCAACCGTTTTCCCGCAATTTATGCAGGAGCGAACTCAAATTTTCACCGTAAGCGCCCTCGGCGCATATTTCGCCCCCGCACATTGCCGCCGCTATAAGAAATGTTCCCGCCTCTATCCTGTCGGCCATGGGCTGATAGCAGGCGCCACCCAGCCTTTTAACGCCTTCCACCACTATGGTTCCCGTTCCCGCTCCGCTGACCTTACATCCTATGGCGAGGAGAAACTTCTGCAAATCCTCAATCTCAGGTTCCCTCGCGGCATTCTTTATTACGGTAGTACCTTCCGCCTTTACTGCGGCAAGCATTATGTTTTCAGTCGCGCCCACGCTGGGACAGTCGAGCATAATTTCATTGCCGATGAGTTTATCACAAGAACAAAGTATGTAACCGTTGCTCTCGGTTATATGTACTCCGAGTCGTTTCAGTCCGCTGAGATGCAGGTCCACCGGCCGCAAACCTATATCACACCCGCCGGGATAGGCTATTTTTGCGCGGCCGAAGCGGGAAATGAGCGGACCGAGCAAAAAGACAGAGGAGCGCAGCTCGTGCGCGAGCGCGCGCGGAATTTCAAAGCAATCTGCGTGCGAACTGTCAATTACTATATTTTCTCCCTCATATACTGCGTTACAGCCAAGACAACCGAGTATCTTCACCATATTTTTCACGTCGGATATATGCGGAACATTCATAACGCTCACCTTCTTGTCTGTGAGCACGGCGGCTGCGAGTATGGGCAGAACGGAATTTTTAGCCGTCTGAATCCTGACGCTGCCGTATAATTTATTCCCTCCGTTTATAATATATTTTTCCATATTGTCTCCGAGTATGTAAAAATAAGAAGCGCCTGCAGGCGCAACCTTACAGGCGGCCGCAGAAAAAGCGCATATCCGTCCGGAGCGCGGTTTGCCTGTTAATATTTTATTATACGGCGGGAAACTTTTTATTGTTAATGAGCAATCTGCCGGGTTGCCCGCGGGAGATATTGTACAGCACGCCCATAGACGCCATTGTTATAATCAGCGAAGTGTTGCCGCTGGAGATAAGCGGCAGCGGCAGACCTGTGGGCGGAATAGTGCCGCTTACCACAAGCGCGTTTATAACTACCTGTATGCCGTACACAAGAGTAAACCCAGCGGCAAGCAGATAGCCGAATCTGTCCCTGCTTCTGCGGGCTATCCTCATCCCCCTGTAAACTATAAACCCGCAGGCGGCAAAAAAGACGATGAGCCCTATCAGACCGAGTTCTTCCCCCATCACAGAGAGAATAAAGTCGCTCTCGGCAAACGGCAGAAAGCGGTATTTCTGAGTGGAATTGAACAGACCTACGCCGAACAGCCCGCCGTTGCCGAGCGCATACAGCGACTGAATAAGCTGATAACCTTCGTCCAGGGGGGACGCCCACGGGTCAAGAAAGGCGCTGAGACGCTGCAGCCGGTATGGTTCGAGAATGATAAGGACGGGTATGGCCAGCGCGCACGGTATGAGTATGACCAGAAAAGTCCTGAAGTTTGTGCCGCTTAAAAAAACTATGCCCAGCATAAGTATGCCGATACACATCGTTATAGACATATTGGGCTCAAGTATGACGAGTACGCAGAACAGCACTCCCACGCCCAGAACGGGCAGAACGCCATTTACCGTTTTTACCTTTTTGTAATTTTTGGCAAAATATGCCGCAGCAAACAGCGCGAAAGCGTACTTTGCTATCTCCGACGGCTGAATAGTGAAAGACCCGAAACCTATCCAGCGGGTGGCGCCGTAATTTGTGACGCCCACACCGGGAACAAACACAAGCACGAGCAGAATAGCGGCAACTATTACAGCCGGATACTTCAGCTTTGCTAACCTGCCATACGGAAATATACAGGTGAACGCCATTGCCGCCCCGCCCACAGCTACGCCCAGAATCTGCTTCTTTACATAGTAAAAGCTGTCGCCGTACTGCGCCTGCGCCGTGTAGCTGCTGGCGGAATATATCATTACGCAGCCGAATATCATCATGAGCGACACGCAAATTAAAAGCGGGATGTCTCCCGCCCTTTTACCTTTGAATTCAATCGTCCTCATTGACGCCCCGCACAAGTTTCACGAAAGCTTCGCCGCGCTCTTCATAGCCTGAAAAACTGTCAAAACTGGAGCTGGCAGGACTTAAAAGCACGTTCTGTCCCGCTTTTGCCGTATGGTCGGCTATTCTGACGGCCATTTCAAAATCCGTGCAGACTGAAATATCCGTATAATCCGCGTCCATTGCGGCACGCAACAGCCTGAACCTGTTTTCCCCGTACAACACGGCGTGTACCACGCGGCCCGTTTTGAGTTTTTCAAACAGCGGACGGTAATCATAGCCCTTATCTTTGCCGCCGAGGAGTATTACGGTGTCCCTCCGCATACTCTCCACCGCCTTAACCGTGGCGTCCACATTGGTGCCCTTGCTGTCATTTATGTAAATCTTACCGTCCCGCTCGCACACGGTTTCTATTCTGTGCCGCACTCCCCTGAACGAGCAGACGGCCTGCGCGGCAATTTTCATATCTATTCCGAGCGCATATGCTACGGCTATCGAGGCGAGCGCATTATATACGTTGTGGGCTCCCTGAACCTTCATATCCGACACGGAAAATACGCGTTCACCCTCGCAATATACCGCGCCGTTGTCGCACCATACGCCTGATTCCATAGGCTTAGCCGAAAAGAAGATTACCTTTGACCTGACCTTATCCGCAAAACCGCGCACCGTTGCGTCGTCGTAATTGAGTACGGCATATTCGCTCTCCCTCAGATTGCGCAAAAGCTTACCCTTCAGGAAGATATAATTTTCCATATTGTAGTGTCTGTTCAGGTGGTCTTCCGTAATATTTGTGATTACAGCGATATGCGGCCGCAGACTGAACAGCGTTTCAAGCTGAAAAGAGGAAATTTCAATTACGGCGAAGTCGTCAAAGCCGAGCCTCTCCACTTCGCCTATAAGCGGGTTGCCTATGTTTCCGCACATGACGGAATTTTTGCCCGCCGCTTTGAGCACGTCGTTTATCATTGATACTGTAGTAGTCTTACCGTTGGTGCCCGTCACCGCTACGGACGTTGCTCTCAGGTAGTACGAACCGAGCTCTTCTTCGCCTATTATGCTCTTTCCCTGCCGCCTGAAAGATACGGGCAGGGGATTATCTATCGGTATTCCCGGACTTAACACAAGCACATCGCTCATTGCAATGGACCTGTCAAGGCCGTCGGCGGTAACAATCTCCGCCCCCTCGTCTTCCAGTTCCGCCATGACGGCGGAGAGCTTTTCGCTCACCACGTCGTCATATATGTAAACCTTTGCTCCGCGCTTCAGAAGAAAGCGCGCCGCACTCTCTCCCGATTTTGAAATTCCAGCCACAAAAAATTTCTGCCCTTTAAAATACATAAGTCCTCACATAAACATAAGACAGAAGAGCCCGCATGCCGCGGTTACGGCAAAATAAACATACGATATTTTGCTCTCGGCATAGCCCTTCATCTGAAAATGATGATGGACGGGCGCCATAAGAAAGACGCGTCGCCTTGTCCGTTTATAATATATTACCTGGACGATTACGGATATTCCCGAAAGAACAAACATTATGCCTATTATTGGTATATACATAGTATTTTCTGAAAAGACGGAGACGCAGCTTATGAAACTTCCGAGGGCGAGCGAGCCCGTATCGCCCATAA
>CBCPNE010000052.1:0-6170 GCA_965120435.1 uncultured Clostridia bacterium | reverse complement strand
GACAGATACAATCAGTAATTTTCAGGTTTAATCTGGAAATACGCCTTGGGATGTGCGCACACGGGGCAGACTTCGGGGGCTTCCTTTCCTATGATTACGGCTCCGCAGTTAGTACACTGCCACATAACAACGTCCTCGCGGATGAACACCTTGCCGCCCTCTACGTTGGCGAGCAGTTTTTTATATCTGTCCTCGTGTTCCTTCTCCACTTCGGCGACGCGCTCGAACATCACGGCTATATTTTCAAAGCCCTCTTCCCGCGCCTCCTTTGCAAAGGCGGGGTACATATCAGACCACTCGTAATTTTCACCCGACGCGGCGGACTCAAGGTTGGCCTTTGTATCTCCTATGCCCTGCAGGAGCTTGAACCACATCTTGGCGTGCTCCTTTTCATTGGCGGCGGTTTCCTCAAAGATGGCGGCTATCTGGTTGTAGCCCTCTTTCTTTGCAACCGACGCAAAAAAGGTGTACTTGTTGCGCGCCTCGGATTCGCCTGAAAACGCCGCGCGCAGGTTCTGTTCTGTCTTTGTTCCCTTTAAATTTTTCATTGAATCTGACCTCCGTATATAAACATTAAACGGTATTTTCCCCGTTCAGTTCGCACTGTCCGCCCCCTTTTCGGCGCAGTCGCGGCAACAGCCGCTGAAATTTATCTCCGCGGAGAATATTTTATACCCGCCCAAAGAATCCGAAAGCAGAAGATTTTCCACTTCAGGAGAAATTATATCCACTATTCTGCCGCAATATGCACAGCGCATATGCGCGTGCGGAGCAAGCGTGGTATCGTAACGCTCGTCCGTGTCCCTTATATGCAGCCGCAGAACCTCGCCGTTTTCCGCATACTGCGAAAGCACGCGGAACACCGTTGCCTTGCTTATATGTTCATTTGTGGCGTGAACCGCCTCATACAGTTCCGTGGCCGTAGGGTGGTCGGCCATCTCCAACGCCTGCATTATCACTTTCTTCTGTACGGTATTTCTCTGTTTCTTCATAGCAATTCTTACTATTAATTAGTACTGATTATTAACATTGTAACAGACAGACAGGCATATGTCAATACTCCGCGTTAAAATTTTGCGTATGTTTGAGTTGCGCGGCGTGCCTGCAAAGATGTATAATGTGCGGGTACAGACAAATTCGGAGAAAATCTATGTTCAATATAGTTCTTGTAGAGCCTGAAATTCCGCAGAACACGGGCAACATTGCCCGCACCTGCGCCGCCACGGGGTGTGCGCTTCACCTTATAAAGCCGCTCGGCTTTTCCCTTTCCGATAAATATCTCAAGCGCGCGGGGCTGGACTACTGGAGCCTTGTAGATGTGTTCATATATGAAAATCTTGACGCTCTGTTTGAAAAGTATCCGGACGCGCGCTGTCATTTTTTTACCACTAAGGCGAGAAAGACTTTTGCCGACGCCAAGTACCTTGAGGGCGATTTCCTGATATTCGGCAAGGAGACAAGGGGCCTGGACGAAGAGCTGCTGCTCTCCCGTCCCGACGAGTGCGTGCGCATACCGATGCGCGGCGGGGCGCGCAGCCTTAACCTTTCAAACAGCGCGGCCGTAGCCGTCTACGAAGCATTCAGGCAGAACGGCTTCAGGGGACTTGAAACGACGGGCGAACTGCACGAACACAAATGGGAAAAATAAGCTCTTTACTTTTGCGCGGCTTTGTTATATAATATAGCAAAGCCGAACCGTACCGCGCTTTCTGCGCGGCGTGCGCGAAGCCTCACGGGACGTTCGGCGGACATTAATTTACCCAGTATGCGCGGCAATATGCCCATTTGGACAGGCTTTACGCTGACTGCGCAAACGCGGAGAAAAATTACGATGCAGTATGATAAGATTATTGTCGCAAGCGGCAACGCGGGGAAGATACGGGAGATAGAAAAAATCTTCAGAAACGCCTCCGTCATACCAATGCGCGAAGCCGGTTTTGACGGGGAAATTGAAGAAAACGGCTCAACTTTCAAAGAAAACGCCCTTATTAAAGCAAAGACCGTGTGCGAAAAGCTGGGACTGCCCGCGCTTGCAGACGATTCCGGACTGTGCGTAGACTTCCTCGGCGGCGCGCCGGGGATATACTCCGCCCGCTTTTCGGGCGAGGGCGAGGCGGCCAACCGCGCGCTTCTGCTTGAGCGGATGAAGGGCGCGACGGACAGGCGCGCGCACTTCGAGTGCGCCGTGTGCCTTTACACGCCGGACGGCAGGGCGGCGTTCGGCGTCGGGACAACCGAAGGGGAAATTCTTGAAGAGGAGCGCGGCAAAAACGGCTTCGGTTACGACAGTCTGTTTTTCTCCGATGACCTTAAAAAGAGCTTCGGCGAGGCGACGGCGAGGGAAAAGAACAAAATTTCCCACCGCGCGAGGGCGCTTAAAGACCTCATTTCAAAATTATGAAAACTTTTGTGATTGTGTCTGACAGCCACCGCAACCGCGCTGCGCTGGACGCGCTTGACGGGGTGTTTTGCGAATGTGACTTTATAGTCCACCTTGGCGACCTCTCTTCAGACGGCGGCTATGTGCGGACAAAATATCCCGATAAAACTATAGTGATTAACGGCAACTGCGACTTTGAAAGGCTTGGCGAGGACGAGCATATAATGCAGGTCGAGGGCGTGAAAATATTTATGTGCCACGGGCACAGATATTCCGTAAAGCAGACGCTTGAAAAGCTTGCGGCGGCCGCAATCAGAAACGGTTGCTCCGTTGCGCTTTACGGTCATACCCATTCCGCGAGGTGCGAAAAAATCGGCGGTGTGCTTACCGTAAACCCCGGCGCGCTCACGCGGTACGGGCAGCAGTCCTACTGCTATATGGCCGTCCACGACGGAAAAGTCACAGAAAAAATTGTGCGGATTGAGCCGCATAACTGAAAAATAACGGGCGCACGACGCCACGGAGAACAATATGAGATTCAAACATACCGTTCATGTACTCATTGACAACTTCAGAACGACGTTCAAGTTGCTGATATACCTGCTCGTCGTTCTGGCAATATCGGCGGGTCTGTATGCGGCAGTAATTATTCCGTTTTTGAATAACCTCTCAAATCAGGATACTTACATCGCCTTAAAAGACGCCATAAGCGCGCTGATTGGAGATGTTTCAGAAGGAAGCCTGGCAAACCTGCCGGAGCATATCAACGGAATAGGCGACAGTTTTTCTGCGCTGCTTGAATATCTCTCTTCAATGCCCTCCTCTTTCGCGCTGTGCATAGTCGGCTTACTTGCCGTCACCCTTATAAGAAGATTTCTTATAGGCCTCGGCAACTATGCGACGAGCGCGGTGATAAACGACAGAATGGCAATGCAGGCGAACTCCACCCTCCTTTCCACGCTCGTCAAAAACCTCGGCAAGGCCAGCCTCTACAACGTGATATATGTGCCGCTGTCGCTGATATACGACGCATTGTGCGCGGTCGGGCTGTATTTCCTGCTGTTTGCGGCGCTTGCGTCACTGCCGCTGTTTGTAAAACTCTTCCTGTTTGCGGTGTTTATGATACTCCTTCAGGGCATAAAGATGATGTTCACCACAGACTGGCTGCCCGCAATAATCGCAGGCAAGAAGAATGTTACGGACGCGATGAAGTACTCCTTTTCGCGGAAGAACAAGTTGTCGGGCTCGGTTTACTCCTTCTCTGCGACCTCCTGCGTACTCATTCTCGCGGTAAACGTACTCGGCGCGATAAGCACTTTCGGCGCGGCTCTGATAATCACCCTGCCGCTGAGCTATCTGTACCTGCTCTGCTACGAATTTGTAAATTACTGCGACAACAACAGAATAAAATACTTCATAGACAAGCGCACGATTATCAAACCTGAAAATGAAGAGCAGACTCCCCGCGATAAATTCCTCAGGGGCGAATGACGGCGAAAACACAACCGCCTTTGTTATTTTGTTACACTTGTTGTAAAAAATTTGCCAAAAAGATGAAAATATTTTAAATTCCCCCCTTTACAAAGGGGGAATTTTTTTATATAATTGAAATATAAATAATAACTGCGCGTGCAGACTTTTTTGCCCGCGTTGCGATTTTTTGCGCCGTCCGAAATCGGCCGCGGCCGCGTTTGCGGCATAAAATTGCAGAAACAATATCTATGATATGCGCGTTGCGCTTTAAGGAGGAATTATGAGTTATACCGACATCTACGAGAGCTGGCTCAACGACGGCCGTCTGTGCGCCGAGGGAAAAAAGGAACTTGAATCCGTCAGGGGCAACGCGGAGGAAACAGAATACCGCTTCGGCGCGGAACTTGAATTCGGCACGGCGGGCCTGAGGGGCATCATAGGCTACGGCACGAATATGATGAACATATACACCGTAAAGCGCGCCACGCAAGGGCTGAGCCGCTTTATATGCACCCTCGGCGAAGAGGCAAAAAAGCGCGGCGTTGTAATCTCTTACGACACCCGCCTCAAATCAGACCAATTTGCAATGGCCGCGGCAGAGGTGCTTGCGGCAAACGGAATAAAGGCGTATGTTTTTTCCGACGTTCACCCCGTTCCTATGCTCTCCTTTGCGGTGCGCCGCTTAAAGACGATTGCCGGCATAATGATAACTGCCTCGCACAATCCCAAACAGTACAACGGATATAAAGTGTACGGCGAGGACGGCGCGCAGATGAACCCGGAGGACACAGCCAAAGTGCTTGGCTTTATCCAGGCGGAAACCGATTACCTCGGCGCTCCCTCCCCCACCGCCGAACAGCGCAAAAAGCTGATATGTTCCGTGCCCTCTTCCGTAGACAAAAAGTATTATAAAGAGCTTTCAAAACTCACCCTTTCAAGGGAAGCGGTGAAAAAGTGCGGAAAGAACCTGAAACTCGTATATACCCCCGTTCACGGTTCGGGCTACATACCCGTAACCACTATACTCAGAAAGCTGGGCATCAACGCCACCGTAGTTGAGGAACAGACCAAAAAGGACACAGACTTTTCCACGGTTGAAGTGCCCAACCCCGAATTTAAAGAGACTCTTTCAATGGGCATAACCCTTGCCGAAAAGATAGGCGCAACCGTTGTGTTCGGAACCGACCCCGACAGCGACCGCCTCGGCGTTGCCGTAAAGAACAAAGACGGCGAGTTTGAAGCGCTTTCCGGCAATCAGGTGGGCATACTGCTTTTAGACTATATCCTCACCCGCCTTAAAGAGGACGGCAAGACGCCCGCAAACCCCGCGGTGGTAAAATCTTTCGTTACCACGGGTATGGCAAAGGCAATATGCAAGGAGTTCGGCGTTACCCTGTTTGAAGTTCCCGTGGGCTTCAAATTCATAGGCGACAAGATAAAACAGTGGGAAAAGGACGGCTCTTACACCTTTGTGTTCGGCTTTGAGGAGAGCTGCGGCTACCTGCGCGGCACGCACGCAAGGGATAAGGACGCGGTGGTTGCCTCTATGCTGTGCGCAGAGATGGTCTGCTATTACGACTACAAGGGCAAGACCGTGTATGAACGGCTGGAGGAAATTTACAAGAAGTACGGCTATGTGCTGGATAAGAATATCTCTATACAGTACAAGGGCCTTAACGCAATGAAAGAGATGAACGCCGTAGTTGACGGCCTCAAGACCAAGGCGGTGACCAAGTTTGATATATACAAAGTGGCCTGCATAAGGGACTATTCAAAGAATATAAAGACGGACGTTGCCACTGGCGAACAGTCGGAGATAGGCTCCCCCACCACCAACTGCGTATATTATGAGCTGGAAAACGGCAGCTTTATCTGCGTGCGCCCTTCAGGCACAGAGCCCAAACTTAAAATCTACTACTCCGTAAAGGCAAACACCAAGGCGGACGCAGAGGACGCGCTTGAAAAGATGAAGGAAGCAGTTGACAAATTGCTCAAATCTGTATAGTACCTCAAAAAAGTCCATACGAAACCTCATATTTTTTACAGGGCGGTCTGCGCTGAGCGCAGACCGCCCTGTTTTTTGCGCCAAATTACCGCTCCTGCTCTTTGTGCATATTGCCCAAAAAATATCTGATTTATGACTAATAGTTTGAAATTTATGTATATTATGCTACAATGAATTCAGAGATATGGGATATAATCCCGTTTAAAAAAAGGAGATTCTTAGAGTGAAAAAGAAGATTTTCAGTATTTTAGGAGCGTTGTGTGCGGCAGCGCTGTGCGCTGCCGCATTCACTGCCTGTGCAGGCGGTGACAC
>CBCPNE010000051.1:0-3128 GCA_965120435.1 uncultured Clostridia bacterium | reverse complement strand
CGCCCTTTGGTTATATGCCGCCAGCGCGTTCATCGTCTGCTCTATCGTGCCGATAATTTTGCCATATTCGGGGTCGTCCGTGCGGATAAGCTCCCCGTTTAACTCCCTCTGTAAAATGTCCATATCATCGTTCTCCTTATATTATTTCAGTGATTGAACTGCATGACGCCTACGAGTTTATGCGGCACATACGGTTCTTCGAGATAGGCGGTTTCCTCTTGCGATAGTTCGGCGTCTAACGCCGCAACCGCCTCCTCTATATGCCGCACCTTAGTTGCTCCGACGATTGGAGCCGTTACCTTTGTAAGCAGCCAGCCGAGCGCGACCTGTGTAGCCGTATAGCCGCGCCTTTGCGCGATTTCGGCAACGCGGGCGATTATTGCCGCGTCCTGCTCCTTTGTGTTATCGTACTTGCCCTTTGCGATATTGTCGAGCTGACCGCGCCTTGTAACCTCGCCTGCTGGCTTTACCAACCTGCCCGATGCAAGCGGGCTGTACGGCGTGAGGGCGATATTGCCGTCTTTGCAGCAGGGCACCATCTCCCTCTCCTCCTCGCGGAAGATGAGGTTGTAATGCCCCTGCACGGAGACAAATTTTGCCCAGCCGTTTTTTTCGGCTATGGCGTTGGCCTTTTGCAGCTGCCATGCGTAGCAGTTGGATATGCCTATAGCGCGCACTTTGCCAGCGGTCACCGCCTCGTTCAGCCCCTCCATTATCTGCTCTATCGGGGTATGGTAATCCCACATATGGCAGATATACAGGTCGACATATTCCGTATCCAACCGCTTCAAACTTACGTTAAGGCAGTTCAGAACATGAGCCTTGCCGTCGACGCCGCCTTCGATTTCAGCCTGCGTGCGGGGCAGAAATTTTGTGGCAAGCACTACGTCTTCCCTGCGGGCGAGCCGCTTTACTATTCTGCCAAGGTACTGCTCGCTCGTGCCGCCGCTGTAACCCATGGCGGTATCGAAAAAGTTTACGCCGAGTGAGAGCGCACGCTCTATTATCTTTTGCGCCTCGTCCTCACTTATCGTCCACGGATGGTGGTCGTCGGGCACGCCAAAGCCCATGCCCCCTAAGCATATGCGCGAAACATTCAGTTCCGAATTGCCTAATTTTATGTATTCCATTGCTCTACTCCCTTACTATTTGCATAGTCGTCCGCCGTTTTATAAAATAATAAATTTTCCGAATATAAAACCGAATACTGAAACAGCTCTTATAAAAGCAGTTTTTAAAACTTACGCCCCGCTTTAAACTACTTCTTCAGCCCGGTCACGAACTGAGTTATGCGCTCTATAGCCTCGGCGAGCTGCCCCATGCCCGTGGCGTATGAACAGCGGACGTGCTTTTTGCCCGCCTCGCCGAAGGCGTCGCCGGGGACTACCGCCACTTTATATTCGGCGAGAAGTCTGTTGGCAAATTCTTCGCCGTACAGCCCCGTAGAACTTACGTCCGGGAACACATAGAACGCGCCCTTGGGCGCAAAGCATTTAAGGCCGATTGCATTGAAAGAGTTTACGAGAAACCTGCCGCGGCGGTTGTACTCCTCCCTCATCTCCTCGACCACGGCGTAGCCGTCTGAAAAGCCCTCCACAAGGGCGGAGTTTGCGGCGTACTGGCTCATTATGGGCGCGCACAGTATGGTGTACTGGTGAATTTTGAAGATAGCCTCGTCGATTTCCGGCGGGGAGCAGACGAAGCCCACGCGCCAGCCCGTCATTGCAAAGGCCTTTGAAAAGCCGTTTATAAGCACCGTTCTTTTGCGCATATCGTCGAGCGAAGCGATTGAAGTGTGCCTGCCCGTGTATGTAAGTTCGGCGTAAATTTCGTCCGATATGACCAGAAGGTCGTACTTTTCTATTACGGGAATTATGGCCTCCAACTGCTCTCTCGTCATAATGGCGCCCGTGGGGTTGTTGGGATAGGGCACTATTATTGCCTTGGTTCTGGGCGTGATTGCGCCCTCTATCAGTTCGGGCGTGAGGATAAATTCGTTTTCCGCCACACAGTTTAAGGGAACGGGCACCCCGCCCGCGAGCGACACTATGGGCGAATAGGAGACATAGCTGGGCGCGGGCACCAGAATTTCGTCGCCGGGGTCGCATATGGCGCGCAGGACAAGGTCTATCGCCTCGCTCGCGCCGACGGTGATTATCGTGTTATCCGGGGAGTATTTTACCGAAAATCTGTCCTCAAGGTATCTGCATATATTTTTGCGAAGGTCGGCAAGGCCGCGGTTGCCCGTGTACTGCGTATAGCCGCGCTTTATTGCGCGGATAGCCGAATCGCGTATTCCCCACGGCGTGACAAAGTCAGGCTCGCCCACGCCCAAGGAGATTGCGTCCTTCATCTCTGAAACTATATCAAAAAATTTTCTTATGCCGCTCGGTTTAAGGTTTGCGGCACGCTCATTGACAAAATTCCTCATAATACGCCTTTACGGCTGCACGCTCAGCCTTGCGCCGCTCTCCTTATCCGACATAAGCGCGCCTTCCACTTTGTACTTTTTGAGTATGAAGTGCGTAGCCGTGGACAGTACGTTGTCATATGTGGAGATACACTCAGACACGAAGCGTGAAACGCTCTTTAAAGAGGTTCCCTCCACAATCACGGCGAGGTCGTAGGCGCCCGACATAAGGTAGAGCGTCTTTACCTCAGGATGGGCGGCGATTTCTGCGGCCACGCTGTCAAAGCCGTGACCGCGCTGGGGGGTGACCTTCACCTCTATCAGAGCCTCCACGCGCTCGTCGTCTGCGAAGTCGCCGTTTATTATGGCGGCGTACTTGACTATTACGCCGTCGCTCTCCAGCCGCCGTATGGTATCCTTTGCCTGCTTTGCGGTAATTCCGAGCATAGAGGCAATTCTTTCAGGCGTGAGGCGGGAATCTTCAGTCAGAAGAGAGAGAATATCTTTTTCCGTCTTGTTCATAAAGCCCCCTGCCGCGGCAAAAACTGTGCGCTTATGCCGCGGGTAAAGTTGATTATCAATATATTAAACTTTTGCCGCGCCCTTGTCAACATTTCACGGGGAAAACTGTTTACAAAAGCCGTCTGCCGAAGTATAATTATATAAAAATTATTCTGTTGGGCGGCGATATGTTCAGAATCTGGGCGAGGATAGAAAA
>CBCPNE010000050.1:0-4742 GCA_965120435.1 uncultured Clostridia bacterium | reverse complement strand
TATGCCGACGTACATCAGGTCGCGTCCGCCCCCTATCACCGTTTCAACTGCTGACGAGGAGGCCGAGAAAATCGACCAGTCGTACCAGCTATATTCTTCTGCGGCCTCAACAATTGCATTAGCAGCGGCTGCGAGAGCGTCGCCGTCTACAGAGCTGAGGAAGCGATATTCTATATAATATTCGCTGCCGTTGTTTGAGTAGGTTTCGGTGTAGTTATAGTAACTGACGCCGTTTGCTTCAAATGCGTCTTCGCAGATGGTCTCCACTGTACCTTCGGCCATATCAAAACGGTATGTGACTTCAATCTTCTGATAGGAGCCGTATTCGCCGCCCCAGTTGAAGAAGCCGTCAGATACGAAGTGGCAGATGAGCCCCACAGCGAGGCCCAAGGCCGCAACTATGCACGAAATTACTATAAAAAGGTGCATTTTGGAGGATATTCTGAGCTTAGTCATCGTCTTCCAGCGCCTCCCTCTTAAATCCGCAGAATTTATATTTATCGCGAACGGGCGACATTGTCACATACCACATAAAGCGGGTGAACCAGCAAAGCACATATGAGGTCAGCGTTCCTATCAGAAGGATAAGCCCGCAGACGGCCGCCTCGCCCGAACATATGAGCGCAAGCATTATGGATACGACGAGGAGAACTATGTGAAGTTCAAGCACGCCTGAAAGGGTCTTTCTGTATCCGACCTTTACAGAGGCCTGCATTGTTCTGCCCACCTGATTTTCCCGCCGGACGGCCTCGTATGCCCAGAAGTTACAGCCTGCAAACAACGCCAGGCACATCAGAGCCACAAACACGCCTACGGTGGTGAGCTGAAGCCCGGTGAGGAACATTACCGCCACCATTATGTCTGCAAAGCCGAGAGTCATAAGAGAGAACACAAGGCCGAGCAGCTTGTACCGCGCTATTGCAAAAGCCATAAGGGCTACGAGTATCACAAGCACGGCTATGGAAAGAAGCAGCGCGGTGTTTGCGCCCGTTGCCGCCGTGCCGTATAGCACGTCGTCGTAGTCATAGGTAAACGTAAGCGCATTTCCCGTGGCAACGGAGTTGAGCAGCGCAACATAGTCGCGCGCGGTGGCTTCGTCGTCCACCTCTATATAGAAGCTGCTTGAATCTATAGCGCTTTCGCAGGTAAGATTTATTATATTCTGTTCGCCAACGTAAAACCTTATATAAGTATCGTCGGAGTTAGCTACCTTTTCAGAGGCGGTTTCTATGGCCGTGCAGCCCTCTGACGTGAGGTTTATGCGTATGGCATAGGTGCCGCCGGCGGCGTAATAGGTTACGCTTTCAAAAAGGTCTGCTATGTTCGCCTTTACATTCAGAATGTTGTAAGTGACTGTGGAAGTGGAATCGTCTGCCTTCTGGGAGGAGTACACCCAGTCTTTAAAACCACACGAGGAATCGGTGTTTCTGAGAGTAAGTTCACCGCCCGTCGTGAGGTAGTATATCGTGGTGCTTATGGTGGTGAGGTCGCTTGAAAGAGTTTCCTGGTCCCTCCCGCTGTACGACGCATACGTGAAGTTTGAAGGAACTGCCACGCGTATGGCAACGCCGTCTACCACGCTAACCGAATAAGAGGTATAGCGCCTGTTGCCGAACCTTGCGGAAAGTATTTCCGCGTCTGCGCTGACATCGCTTTTGAAAGCTTCAATGGCGGCGGCTATTTCCTCGTCGGTATCGGCAGAGCCGTCTTCGGCATAGTCGTCCAGAACGTCGAGTTCGATATAGTAAGCGCCGCACGCAACGTAGCTGTCGGCATAGCTCTCTTCTTCTTCAGTTTCGGCGGAGCCGCTATTCTCACCTTCCTCAGCGTCGTCCTCATAGACGTTGAGCTGATATTCTTCAGCCGTAATCACCCCTTCCGGAAGGAGGGTTGTGTATGCTTCACCGGTAAGGTCGCTTCCGAGGTGGATGTTGGAAAGTATGGAATTGTACCTGTAAACTCCGCCAGGCAACCGGCAGGACACGACGCCGAACAAAAACAGAACGGCAACCGCAAGCACGACAATTGCAGTTATTATGGCGGACTTTATTTTGCCCATCTGAATCTCCTTATCGTTTAAACAGCACAAGTCGGCTGCCGAATAAAAAATAAACGAAAATTAACTACTCTAGTATAGTAAAAATTTATTTGCCCGTCAATCAATTAAAGAATTGTTGCGGCAAAATTTAAACGTTTTTATGCAATTTTCATATTAGCGTCGGCAATGCGCTTCTTTTCTGCCAGAATATGCATTGCGCACTCTATGCGCTTTTTCATCATTGCGCACGTTATGGCGTAGGGTGCCTCTATATTTCCGCAGAAGTTGTAGTTGTTTGCGCTGCAGCCGCCACTGCATATAAACTTGGCGAAACAGCCATCGCACCCCTTGCGAGTGAACAGGCACGAGCTTGCAAATTTTGCCCTTATCTGCCTGTCGGGTTCGCCCCCGTACACGCTGCCCATATAAAAGTCGGGGTTGCCTGCGAACTGGTGGCAGGGATATATGCCGCCGTCCGGCACGACGGAGAAGTACTCGTTGCCCGCCCCGCACGCAGATACGCGCTTTGAAAGGCAGGGACCACCCTCCAAATCTATGTTGAAGTGGAAGAAATTGAATCCCCTGCCCTGCCTGTAGGCCTCAAGGTACTTTTCCGTGAGGACTTCGTACTCTTCACAGATACGGGGCAGATGCTCTTCCCTTATCTGCAAATCGGGTATGTCCGTCACGACGGGCTCCATTGAGATACTGTCGAAGCCGCTGTCCGCAAGGAACAATACGTCGTTGGAAAAGTCGAGGTTCTTTGCCGTGAAAGTGCCGCGCACATAGTAGCTTTTATCGCCGCGCGATTCAACAAACTTCTTTATATTTTTAAAGCAGAGGTCGAAACTGCCCTTGCCGTTTACCGTCTTGCGTATTGCGTCGTGAACTTCCTTTCTGCCGTCAAGGCTGAGTACGACGTTCTCCATCTCGCGGTTGAAAAAGTCGGCTGCCTCTTCCCCCAGCAGCACGCCGTTGGTCGTGGTGGTGAACAGAAACTTTTTGCCGTGCTTTGCGCCCTGTTCGCGCGCATACTCCACCGTACGCCGTATTGTGCCGAGGCACATAAGCGGCTCGCCGCCGAAGAAGTCGGCTTCAAGAATTTTGCGGTTGCCGCTGTGTTCTATGAGGAAGTCTATGGCGCGCTTTGCCGTATCTTCGCTCATAAATTCACGGTTGGCGTGATATGCCCCCTCGTCCGCAAAGCAATAGCGGCAGCGCAGGTTGCAGTCGTGGCAGATGTGTATGCAAAGGGCCTTTACCTCATCCGACTTGACGGGGTATGCGCATGGCTCGTCCGCATACAGCAGCCCCTGACCCTTCAGGGTCTCCACGTCGGCGGCGACGGCCTTTACTTCCTCTGCCGTAAGCGACGGCTTTAAACCGAGTTCCGCCGCGCGGAGGTATTGTGCCGTGGCGGCGTCGCATTCGTGCAGGGAGGCGCTGCCCGTGTCATATATATAGTTGTGGGATTTGTAACTGAAAACGTGAACCATAAAAAAACCTGCGCCGCGCTTAAAGCGCGGCAAAATTTAAGGAGCAGAGAAACTTTTCTGCTCCTTAAAACTTTCCTGTATATGAAAATTTACTTAGTTTCTTTGTCGGGTCTCTCTTCTCTTGTTATTCTTTCGCAGCTCTGGTTGCCTACCGTGCAGCTCGTTTTGCAGGCCGACTGGCAAGTACTCCTGCATTCGCCGCAGCCCGTTACCTTTCTTTCAGAAGGTTTTGCTATGGTCTTTATCATTGCCGTAACTCTCCTTATTGTTGTTTTTATATATTATAAGGTAACGGCACGGAAAAATCAAGCGTTTTTGACTTATTTCAGCCGCGCCGCTTTATATTGACGCCGATAATGCCGCTTATGCCGCCCGCAACCGCGCCGAGCGCCATTTCCAACGCGAACAGCCACGTCACGGAAAAGGACGAGGAAATTATTGAAAACAGCAGATATGTAGCTACTATGGCGATAAGCCCGTAGATTACCCCCTTGACAAGCCCCCTGCCGCCGCGTATGAAAAGTATGCCGCCGAGGGCGATGGCCACAATTTTCAGCGCCTGGTTTACCGGTTTTACCGCAGTCACCGATATGGAGAACAGCTCAAGCAGAAGCGAGAACACCAGCACGCACACGAGCGAAAATATGACGGCCGCAAGCACGGCCTTTGTTATCTGAATGACGTTTTCGCGCATAAAAAGACCTCCGCACAGTTATAGCTATGCGGAGGCAACTTTTATTATGCTTTTTACAATTACTTTTTTCTACCGTGCTTTCCGGACTTTTCCTCTTCGGCGGCAGGGACGTCGACCTCTCCGCTCTTTTCGACGGCAGACTGTTCCGCTTCAAACGGTTCTTCTGAAGAACTTTCGCCCTTTTCCTCTTTTTCCTCTTTGGAGGCCTTGTCGCCTTCGGCGGACTTTTCAACCACGGCGTCCGTCTGGTAGATGGCCTGTTTGTCAAACTTCATATAGCTCTTGCCGGACTGTTCCGAACCGGTTTCAAGCACGAAAGTGTTCTCTTCGGCGTCAACTTCAACAACGATTCCGCAAACGCCGCCTATAGTTTTTACCTTGTTGCCGGGCTTCACCGCGTTCATAAGGTCCTCCGCTTCCTGCTGCTTTTTCTTGCTTTTGCGCGACTGGAACACAAAGAACACTATAATGAGTACGATGAGTACCGCGACTATTATCCACATTACATAATCTG
>CBCPNE010000049.1:0-2600 GCA_965120435.1 uncultured Clostridia bacterium | reverse complement strand
GATAAAAACGGTTCGCTTGCCTCCGTCTACTCTTTCGACGGCAGGTATATAGGTAAGGGATACATAAACCACGCCTCTAAAATACTTGTGAGGATTTTTATCCGGGATGACGGCACGGACGATAAAGCTCTGTACCTCTCCCGCATAAAGGCCGCCCGCGATTACAGGCTCAGGCTGGGCTATGACAACTGCTACAGAGCTGTCTTTGCCGAAGCGGACGGACTTCCCGCACTGATAGTGGACAAGTACGGTGACTATCTTTCCGTTCAGTTTCTCGCACTTGGTACCGATATTCGCAAGGCAATGATTGCCGAATGTCTTGTTGAAGTGTTCTCCCCTAAGGGGATTTATGAGCGTAGCGACGTCGCCTTGAGGAAGAAAGAAGGACTTTCCGAAGTCAAGGGAACCCTTTACGGTGAAGTGCCCGACCTGGTTGAAATTGAAGAAAACGGACTTAAAATGCTCGTCGACATAAAAAGCGGACAAAAGACAGGCTATTTTTTAGACCAGAAGGAAAACCGCTTTGCTGCAAGAAGATACGCCGCAGGCGGCGAGGTATTGGACTGCTTCTGCAATTGCGGAGGATTTACATTGAATTGCGCGACTGTAGCAAAGAGCGTAACGGCATGCGATATTTCGCCTGCCGCACTTGAAAGCGTGCGCAAGAATGCGCAGCTGAACGGGCTTGTCAATGTTGAAACGGTGTGTGCGGACGCATTTGAATTTTTGCGGAATATGCGTAAAAACGGCAGAAAGTTTGACCTTGTAATACTTGACCCTCCCGCCTTCTGCAAGTCCGCCGCCGAAGTCAATGACGCCCGCCGCGGTTATAGAGATATAAACATTCAGGGTATGAAGCTCGTTAGAAGCGGCGGTTTTTTAATCACTTGCTCTTGCTCGCACTATATGACCGCTACACTGTTTGAAAGAGTGCTTTCAGAGGCGGCAAAGGAGAGCGGCCGCGCAGTAAGAAGCGTAGAAATAAAGACTCAGGCGCCTAACCACCCTTCGTTGCTGTGTGCTGACGAAACGCACTATCTTAAATATTATGTTTTGCAGGTTATATGATAAGTAAACGCGGCGGGCTAATCAAGCCCGCCACGCACAGTTTTTAATCAAATAGCCCAGTTTCCGTCTTTGAATATCTGAACGCGCTTGCCGTCCTTGGTCACGCCCACAACAGACATATCCTTGCTGCCTATCATAAAGTCAACGTGAATCATTGAATCGTTTACTCCCAGTTTTTTGCACTCTTCAAACGTATAATTTTCGTAGCCGTCAAGACAGTTGTTAAATCCCCTGCCGAGCGCCAAATGGCAGCTTGCGTTTTCGTCGAACAGCGTATTGTAGAACAGAATTCCCGTATTGTTTATGGGCGAATCATAGGCAATCAGCGCGCACTCGCCGAGGTATGCGGCCCCCTCGTCCATCTTAACCATCTTTTCAAGCAGGTCACCGTTCTTTTCCGCATAGGTTTTAACTACCTTTCCGTCTTTGAATTCAACGCGGAAATTTTCAATCAGTTTGCCTTGATATGACAGCGGCTTTGTGGCAACGGCAACGCCTCCTGCTCTGCCGCGCATTGGCGAGGTGAACACCTCCTCGCTGGGAATATTGGGGTTGAAGTAAATATTGCTTCCCAACGTAAGTTCGCCGCCACCGCAGAAAATGCCTTTATCTATAAGGCCGACGGTAAGATTTGTTCCGTTGGAACTCTTATATTCCAGGCGGTCAAACTTATATGAATTTAAAAATTTACAACGCTTTTCAAGCGTTTCGTTGTGTTTCTTCCACGCGGCAACGGGGTCGTCGTCCACGCGTGAGGTGTAGAGTATTGCCTCCCACAATTTTTCAATCGCTTCTTCGTCTGAAAGTCCGGGGAATACCTTGCGCGCCCATTCTGTACCAGGCACAGAGGCTATGCACCACTGGTACTTGTTTTCCAATGCGTCGTTATAGGGTTTTATAAATGGATACTTTGCCATTCTCGCATTGGAAATCTTTTCGTGGTCGGTGCCGTTGAGACCGTCCGGGTCGTCAGAATCCAGCCAAAGATAGCAGGTAAGTTTGTCGAGCCTGCGCCTAAGCTTCGCCTCGTCAACAGCAGAAAATTCCGCCAATGACTGTTCCGTTCTGTATATATATCCAAGCTTTGTTACAGGCATATAACTCCAGTCAACGTCCACGCGTGAAGCCCCGCATTTATAGCACATCTCAGTCACCATCGCCACAAATTCAGGTTGGTCCAGCCCGCAATTTATCAGCACTTCCTGCCCCTTTTTTACATTCAGTCCGCACTTTACTATAAGTTCAGCATATTTTTCAAGTCTTATTCTGTCCATAAATACCTCCTTAATCTATTTTTGCAAGAAATTCTGCTTTCATTAAAGCATTATTCGGTTACGGGAAACAATCTGCTCAGTTTTTTATTGATTAACTTTATCAACAATATTCAGCCGTTTCAATTTTTTATATAAAAATAGTGGTTCAGGCAAAAACCCAAACCACTATTTCTGGCGCGGAGAAGAGGATTTGAACCTCCGGAGGCTTTTGACCTCACACGATTTCCAATCGTGCGCCTTAAACCGCTCAGCCATCTC
>CBCPNE010000048.1:0-2517 GCA_965120435.1 uncultured Clostridia bacterium | reverse complement strand
AAGCATAATTTTGTTTTTTTCAATAAATTTTTTAAAAATCCACAAGCTTGACATATTTTTAACTATAATATATAATCAAACAAAGGTAAATAATCGAACAAAGGTATCTGACAGGGAGTAAACGCTTTAATGAACTATCGCAAGGCGCAGGAAATGTTGCGCAGATACGGCCAGGAACAGTTGCTTGATTACTACGGCGAGCTTGACGAAACAGGCCGCCGCAAACTGCTTTCAGGCATTGAAAAAATAGACTTTTCCTCTCTCTGCGCGGAGAGCGTTTCCTCGGAGAGGAAGCTGGGCAAACTCTCGCCGATACCCGCCATATCAGCGGAGGAAGTCAAAAGCAACGCCTCCGTCTACCGCCGCGCGGGGGAAGAGGCGTTAAAGGCGGGCAAAGTCGCCGCCGTTCTGCTTGCGGGCGGGCAGGGTACCCGCCTCGGCAGCGACAAGCCCAAGGGTATGTTCAACATAGGCGTCACCCGCGAACTCTCAATCTTTGAACAGCAGTTTGAAAATATAAAGCAGGTTACAGACGTCTGCGGCTGTTTCCATATCTTTGTGATGACCAGCGAAGTAAACAACCGCGACACCGTAAATTTTTTCAGGGAGAAAAATTTCTTCGGCTATCCTGAGGAAAAAATTCACTTCTTCATCCAGGATATGGCCCCCACGTCAGATTTCGGCGGGAAGATATATCTCGACGCAAAGGACAGCGTTTCGCTCTCGCCAAACGGCAACGGCGGCTGGTACGTCTCGCTCATAAACAGCGGCCTCGGCAATATAATAGAGGGCGGCATAGAGTGGCTCAACGTCTACGGCGTAGACAACGTTCTCCAGCGCATATGCGACCCCGTTTTTGTGGGCGCAACCATTCTCAGCGGCTGCAACTGCGGCGCAAAAGTGGTAAAAAAGGTCTCCCCTGAAGAGCGCGTCGGCGTGCTGTGTATGGAGGACGGCAAGCCCGCCATAGTGGAGTACTATGAAATGCCTGAAGAACTCGCTTCCCTGCGCAACCCGCAGGGCGGACTTGTGTTTCCCTACGGCGTTACGCTCAATTACCTGTTCAGGGTGGCTGCGCTTGACAGGACGCTTGAGGCAAAGCTTCCCGTGCATCTGTCCGCAAAAAAGATACCGCACGTCAGCGGAGGCAGGCCGGTAATTCCCGCAGAGCCCAACGGCTACAAGCGCGAACTTCTGGTGCTGGATATGATAAAACTTATGGAAAGCTGCCTTGCGGTAGAGGTGGAAAGGGAAAGGGAGTTTGCTCCCGTAAAAAACCGCACCGGTACGGACAGCGTGGAAAGCGCCCGCGAACTTCTCATAAAAAACGGCGTAACGCTGTAATATATTGTAACTGCGTGGTATATTTTTCGCCCACGGCGTGCATAACGGCGTAGGGCGGCATTTTTAACAGGGTGATTTATGTTTAAAAGTTTCAAAAGGGTTTTTGTCACAATAGCTTCGGTCGCTCTCGCGGCCGTTGCGGCGCTATCCTTTGCGGCTTGCGCCGGGCAGGACGGCAAGGACGGCGAAGACCTCAGCATTTACGACATATACGACGCCTTTCTTGAAGAGACGGATGAGCATTACACCTTTCTGGAATTTCTTAAATATTATTTCGGTGAAATTGCGGTAGAGGCGCAGGAGGCGGCTGAGCTGCAATCAATGATAAACAAGTCGTTGCTGTCCTCGGTTGCAGTCGTTTCCCAGTTTAACTCGGGCGTAGGCGCGGGCACGGGTGTGATAGTTGATTTGGATGACGACGGTTGCTGCGCATACATCGTCACCAACGCCCACGTCGTGTACGATACGGAGAGTACAAACGGCACCTACGCAAACAAGGTTTATATCTACCTGTACGGCAGCGACGTCTACGGTGAAGATTACACGGTAAGCGGCGGTAAGGTGACGAACAAGAACGGCATAGACAGCTCTTGTGTAGAAATTATCGGCGCGTCAATATCATACGACCTCGCCGTGCTGAAAGTTTCAGACAGCACCCTCCTTAAAAACAACGACGTGTACGCGGCGACGTTCGCGGATGAGGAAGAATGTTATGTCGGCGAAGCCGTATATGCCGTCGGCAACGCGCTCGGCTACGGCCTTGCGGCAGTCACGGGCGTCATAAGCCGCGACTCTGAAACCGTATCCATAGATATGGGCACCGGCGGAAAACATTATTACCGCGTAATCCGCACGGACGTAGCAATAAACAGCGGCAACTCAGGCGGCGGACTGTTCAACTCCTCCGGCGAGCTTGTGGGTATCATAAATTCCAAAAGGGAGACCTCCTCAGACGGCACTGCCTTAGAGGGAATGTCGGCCGCCCTGCCCTCGTCCTACGCCCGCAGGGTAGTGCAGTCTATGATAGATAACTATGAGGCTACCGCCACGGCTGTAACATATGTCAGGGGCGCAAACAGCGGCCTCACGGTTTCCGCCTCGTCAACAAGCGTGAAACTCAATTCGGAGAGCAAGGCTGTCATTACAGAAACGGTTACCGTCCAGTCGGTGGAA
>CBCPNE010000047.1:0-2965 GCA_965120435.1 uncultured Clostridia bacterium | reverse complement strand
TATCGGCGTCTTTTTGAGATATTTTTTAAGATTTCTCAGCCTTTCCCACGGGTCCTCACACAAGTACCTGAGACAGGTATCAAACGTTGCGCCACCCCATGCTTCAAGCGAATAATAGCCTATATCGTCAAGCTGCGAAAGCGCAGGCTCTATCTCGTCCCAACGCATACGCGTTGCCGCAAGCGATTGATGAGCGTCACGCAATATGGTATCCGTAATAAACACCTTTTTCCGCTTAACCTGTTTTTCAGCCGCCATAATATTTATCTCCAAAACAAAAAATTACGTTTGCCGCACAATAAGGAAGTCACAATCAAGCCATAGCGGCAACGGCCTGAACGGCCTCTGCGGCTGCCGCCGTGTCGGCATATCCGGCAAAGCAGGCGAGCAGAAAACCTGCCGCTATTGCAGAGGCTATAGCTCCCGCCACATTAGGCCCCATTGCATGCATCAGAAGATGATTCTGCGGGTCATACTCCCTGCCGACATCCTCTGAAATCCGGGCAGCCATCGGCACTGCCGAAACTCCCGCAGAACCTATCAGCGGATTTACCTTTCCCCTTGTAACTTTACACATCACTTTGGCTACAAGCAATCCGCCTATAGTACCGAAAATGAATGAAAGCAATCCAAGACCTATAATCTCCAGCGTTTCAACGGCAAGGAACAGTTCGCCGGTTGCCTTGCAGCCTACAGATATTCCAAGGAAAATCGTTATGGTATTCATCAGGCCGTTCTGCGCCTGGGTTGACAGTCTGTCGACCACGCCGGATTCCCTGAACAGATTGCCGAGCATAAGCATACCGAGAAGAGCTATCGCCGACGGGAGAATTATGCCAACGACAAGGGTTACAATTAGCGGAAAAAGAACCTTTTCAACTTTGCTGACCTTGCGAAGCTGCTTCATCTTTACGACGCGCTCTTTCTTAGTGGTCAGCAGTCGCATCAGCGGCTTCTGAATAATCGGTATAAGCGCCATATATGAATAAGCTGCAATGGCTATTGCCGGCAGGAACGACTCTGAAAGCTGTTTTGTTACATAAATTGCAGTAGGGCCGTCCGCGCCGCCTATCATAGCTATAGAGGCCGCGGCCGCCACAGAAAAACCGAGCAAAATCGCAAGTACGAACGCAATAAATATTCCAAGCTGCGCGCCCGCGCCTATAAGCATACTCTTGGGGCTTGCTATCAGCGGACCAAAGTCCGTCATAGCTCCTATGCCGAGGAAAATGAGAGGCGGATAAATTACCTTATCCACACCGAGGTACAGATACCACAAAAGCCCGCGGTTTTCCACCTCGTCGTAGGCCGTGCTGCCTTCCGGATATGTACCCCATAGTTCACTCGCTGCGCCGGGTATATTTATCAAAAACATACCGAAAGCTATCGGCAGCAGCAACAGCGGCTCGAACTTTCTTACTATTGCGAGGTACATAAGCACGAAGGATATAAGCAACATAACATAGTTCTGCCAATCCCCGTTCATAAACCCCATTTGCTCGTAGAGGTCGGTAAAAATACCGCCGAAGTCTACCGCAAGTAAACCTGACTGCATATAGCTCATCCTCCGCTCAGTTTATCACTGCAAGTATAGTTCCCGTCTCTACGTTTGTACCCTTTGCCACAGCAAAAGTAATTGTACCGTCGCACGGAGCAGTTATATCGTTATCCATTTTCATTGCTTCAAGCACCACAACCGGCTGATTTTTTGTCACTTTTGCGCCATTTTCCACAAGAAGATTTTTTATGAGACCGGGAAAAGGCGACAAAAGCTTTTCACCCCCGGACGGAACGGAAACGGACGTCGTCGCGGGCATAGGCGCCGTATCTACTGCCGCCACGGGAACATTTGCGCCCTCTCCCACCTCCTCGACACCGACCGAATAGCTCTTTCCGTCTATGGTTACGATAAAATTGCGCATAACTTTTTATCTCCTTACAATCTCTTTATTCTTTTCACAGTAAATTCGCAGTGCGGTTTTTCACTCTGATAATACGCCATAACCGCCGCAACAACAGCGGCTTTTACTTCATCCGGAATATCCCCGTCATCAGGTTTTTCCTCCGGCTGTGCCCCGTCGTTGCGCTTTCCCAAAAAAAGCTTTTTATCCTCAAGCTTTTTGAAAATAAATCCAACGAGATATAACAGACCTATGAGTATCAATATTCCGACAAAGACCACGACAATGCCTATTATCGCATACACCAGAGCTTCCGCATTGTTGTCAAAATAGGTACGCTGCGTGCCGTCGGAACCGATTGTTGTGACGAATGCCAGCAGAGAGTTCTTCATACACCCCTCACTTTACGAGCATCTGCAGTGAAGCAACCAGATACTGCTTCGCAAACGCAGGTTCAATAATATTATCTATGTAGCCGTTTTTAGCGGCGTTTATCGGGTCTGAGTTTTCTTCCGCATACCTCTTTGCAAGTTTTGCTTTATCAGCCTTTTCGTCAGAAAATTCTATCTCAGCGCCCTGAACACTGTCAAAAATCGCAATTTTCGCCGTTGCAAAAGCGTAAGTATAGTCGTAGCCCATACTCTTAGCCGCAAACAACGTATAGCCGAGGCCTATTGCCTTTCCGCTGACTACGGCTATCTTTTTGTCACAGCAGTCAAGTATATTGATAAGCTCGCCCACTTCCTTCAGAACAAGGCTGTTGTGATTTTCCAGACAAGGACACAGCCCGATACAGTTGACAAAATTAACAAGCGGAATATCTCTGCAACAGGCAAATTCGGCAAAATCTTTAATCTTTTTGACCTTGCGCGCATTGAGCTTTACTCCGTCTTTTCCCTCAAAGATAACGGCCGCAACCGTAATGCCGCCTATTCTGCCAAGCACACACTTCACATCGCCGCAGAACGGCGCGCCCACTTCCATAAAACGATTTTTATCAAAAAGTCTGAGGATATTTTCAGCGTCTGCGCTCTTATTGAGGCCGGGCACCGAATCGTTAAGAC
>CBCPNE010000046.1:0-6780 GCA_965120435.1 uncultured Clostridia bacterium | reverse complement strand
GTGAAGTAATCTACAAACCGTGTGAGATTGGAGAACTCTTCGGCCTTATACGTAAGAAGATATGTGTAGTATTCGCGAAGGCTTTCGAGGGATATGTGTACGTCTGTGCCTTCCTCCCCTTCCTCCAAGCCGCTCGACTGTGAACCTAAATTAACGTCTGTGAACAGGTTTGCAGATACAGACACGCCGTAGCTGTACTGTATGGCGTAGTACAAATCTTCGGGCATACTTTCAACGTAATCAAGGTATGTTGTAAGCTCACCGTCTATCAATGCGGCATTGTCTGAAGAGAGGTCGTTGGAGGTGGTCATACCCTTTGCAAGCTGCGAAAGGAAGGAATTGACGTATACCTTATCCTCTATATTGTCAAGTTCGAGGTCTGTTCCGCCCATAAAGCTGGACATCGCCGAAGTGAGGTCTATAGAAGTTTCGCTGACTGTTACGGGATAGTATGAGAGCATATCCTCTTCGGTCTGCCGTATGTAGTTGTTGAAGCCGTTGGAGAGCGCCAGCACCAGACACACGGAAATTATGCCTATGCTGCCCGCTATAGAGGTTATTATAGTGCGCCCCTTTCTTGTGAGCAGACTCTTTCCGCTGAGGCCGAACGCCGTAAAAATGGACATGCTCGACTTCTTCTTTCTGCGTATGGGCGTGTCTGTCCGCACGCCGGATTTTCTGTCTGCCCTCTCCTTTTCAAGTTCGGCGCGCTCCTGCGCCTTGAGTTCGGCCGAAAGTTTTGCCTGCTGTTCCATATGCGCGGCGACTTCCGCCATTTCCTCCTCTTCGGTGTAGGGGGCGCTGTCGTTTACCACAAGGCCGTCTTTCAGCTCTACAATTCTGGAGGAATATTTATAGGCGAGTTCGGGGTTGTGCGTAACCATTATCACAAGCCGCTCGCCCGCAATCTCCTTGATAAGGTCCATTATCTGCACACTGGTCTTGGTGTCCAGCGCGCCCGTCGGTTCGTCCGCAAGCAGAATTTCGGGATTGTTCACAAGCGCGCGGGCTATGGCAACCCTCTGCATCTGTCCGCCGGAAAGCTGGTTGGGGCGCTTGTTAATCTCCTTGCCGAGGCCTACCCGTTCAAGGGCCTCCTGTGCGCGCGCCTTCCTCTCCTTGGGACCCACGCCGGAAAGCGTGAGCGCAAGTTCAACGTTGGCAAGCACCGTCTGGTGGGGAATGAGGTTGTAGGTCTGGAATACGAAACCTATGCGGTGGTTGCGGTAGGTGTCCCAGTCGCCGTCGCTGTAGTCCTTTGTGGACGTGCCGTCTATTATCAGGTCGCCCGAAGTGTAGTGGTCAAGCCCGCCTATGATATTCAAAAGCGTTGTCTTGCCGCAGCCCGAAGCGCCGAGGATAGACACAAACTCATTGCGCCTGAATGCAAGGCTCACGCCCTTGAGGGCATTCACTGCCGAATCACCTACGCGGTAGTCCTTTTTGATGTCGATTAAACGAAGCATACTTAACTTTTCCTTTATATAAAAAACTTGGTATCAAAAAACATTAAAAGCCATATCTTTGCAAAAATAGCATATTAAATATAAACTTTTTATAAACGCCGTACTCTGTTGTATAACTTTTTACATGCTTTTCAACACTATTTCCTGATTTTCACATTTGCACACACGGGTCGGTGAAATATACCCGTGCGCTTCTGACTTCAATCAGTCCGCAGTGCGCGGCATTTTATGCCCGCAGAGCATGAAACGGCCGCATAAAGGCTGCTATCTTTTTGCCGCGGAGAGCCTTGCAAGCGAGCGCTCTCTGCCGAGTATTCCCATAACCGTGCAGAGGTCGGGAGAATTGGGGCTGCCCGTTATGGCTATGCGCACAATCTCCGCCGCGTCCGAAACGTTGCCCTTATAGTTCTGCGGATTGGCCTTGTACTCGGCATTTTCCGCCGCAAAGCCCGCGGCGGCCGCCGCCTGCTTGAGCTTTGAAAACCAGACGGAGTTGTCGTCCGCTTCGTCATACGCCGCCGCAAAGTCGTCCAGCACCCTGTTTACGGTGGGCGCGTCGAAGCGGAATGAGTATGCGGGGGCAAAGGCGTCGTCAAAGAAATAGTCCATAAGGCGCACGCCCTGTTCTGCGCGCTCTATGTCCTTGCGGCGCTTCTTCTGCCCCGCACCCATAAGCAGGGCAAGTATTTTTATTATATATCCGCCGTCACTGAAATGTGCTTTGTCGGCTTCCGTTCCGAACTCCTGAACCCAGCCGTTTAAAAAGTCATACATCTCTTCGGGAGAGATTTTTGAAAGCTCTTCGCGCGAAACGTCGTTGAGTTTGTCCAAATCAAACAGCGCGCCGCTCTTGCCCATCTTTGAGACGGAAAAGGGAAATTCGCGGTAGTCCGCAAGCGGATTTTTGGCCGCCCACTCTTCAAAGTTGGAGTTGAGTATTGTCATCAGATATTTTATCACCGCCGCGGGGTAGTAGCCCGCCGCGCGGTAGAAGTCGAGGGAAAGTTCGGGGTCTTTGCGCTTGGAGAGCTTGCGCTTTGTACCGCCGTCCACCTTCATAAGCGAGCAGGTGTGCCCGTAACGCGGGGGCTGAAAGCCCAGCACGGAAAACAGCTCTAAATGAATGGGCAGGCTTGCAAGCCATTCCTCTCCGCGTATTACAAGCGATGTGCGCATAAAATGGTCGTCTATGGCGTGCGCGAAGTGGTATGTGGGTATTCCGTCAGACTTTAAAATGACCACGTCCTGATTGTTTTCAGTTACGGTGATGTTCCCCTTTATCGCATCGCGGAAGGTGTGCTTCACGTTTACGTCGCCCTGCGATTTAAGCCTTATAACATAGGGTTTGCCCGCCTCAAGCGCGGCGTAAATCTGCTCCTCTGTCAGGTTGCGGCATCTGGCATATTCGCCGTAGTAGCCCGTAATCTCCTTGCGCCCGCTCTGCACGGCGCGCACGGCGTCCAGCTCTTCCGCCGTACAGA
The DNA here is from genome assembly GCA_965120435.1 of uncultured Clostridia bacterium. Classification (GTDB taxonomy): domain Bacteria; phylum Bacillota; class Clostridia; order Christensenellales; family Borkfalkiaceae; genus Coproplasma. Next base: position 3,833 of record CBCPNE010000046.1, on the reverse strand, counting down.
AGCAGGGGTACGCCAGCCCGCGCTCTATAAGATTTTTGGCAAACGCCCTGTATATGGGCGCGCGCTGCCGCTGGTAGTAGGGGCCGTATTTATTTGCGCCCGCAATCTCCGCGCCCTCGTCAAAGTTCAGCCCGAAATACTTTAAAGAGCGTATAACCGACTCCACCGCGCCGTCAACCTTGCGCTTTTCGTCCGTATCCTCTATTCTCAGGTAAAATATCCCGCCCGTCGTGCGGGCGGCGCGCTCGTCCGCAAGCGCGCTGTACAGGTTCCCTAAGTGTATAAAGCCCGTGGGCGACGGGGCAAGGCGGGTAACCAACGCGCCCTCCGCAAGTTCCCTGGGCGGGTACAGTCTTTCATACTCTTCAAGCGGAAGAAGATTTTCGTCCGGAATAAGTTTTTCAGCAAGTTTTTTCAAATCCATATTCTATCCCCACGGCGCGTTGCGCCTTTATTATTTGCATATACGCCTTCTGACCACTGCCGCAAGTCCGCGCAGGAGGCGGGCGGCAACTCCCGCCGCGGCCAGCCCCGCCGCAATGCAGGCGAAGATAAACAGTGCGTCCCAGCCGTAGACAAGCGCCGTCTGCAGGTCCCCTCCCGCGAGCGCGTCCACCGCATAGTAGAGCGCCGCGCCCGGAAGCAGCGGAACAACGGCAGGCGTGAGAAACACTCCCGCAGGTATCCCGTACAGGGCGGAGAGCGCGGCGGCACAGCCGCAGGCCGTTACGGCGGCGGCAAAATAGCCGAAAAATTCCCCGCCGCACACCGACGCCGCCAGAAATACCGAATAACTCAAAAGCGCCGCCGCAACCCCTGAAAACAATCTTTTCAGCTTCACGTTCATCATAACGCAGAAGCCGGCGGCCCCCGCGGCGCAGGATATATATTGTATAATCAGCGCGGCTATGCCCGTGCGGGGCATAAACGCGCCGTAGACGGCCACGGATGAAAGAGCCGCGGCTGCAAGCGCATATCCCGCCACTATTGCCGCCGTGGCGGAAAGTCCGCCGAGTATGCGGTACAGTCCGGAAAAGTAGTCGCCGGCAAGAACGTCGCGCAGGGCGTTGCACAGCGCAAGCCCCGGAATAAGCGTCATAATAGTGCCAAGCATAACCAGCGAACAGGTACTCTCAAGTCCCGCCGCCGCGCTCAGCGCGCACAACAGCACGGAAAGAGTTCCGCCGACTGCGGAAAGCAGAAAGGTGCGCGCACAGCCGCCCGCGCCCCTCTTTGACAGCGCAGCCGCCATAAAAGAGGTGATAAAACCTATCGCCGCGGAGATTGCAGCGTCGCACAGATTTCCGCCGAAGAACGAACAGAACGCCCCGCAGGCGGCCGCGCCGCCGGCGGCCTGTCTGATTGCAGAGGCACCCTTCGCCGCCCTGAGAGCTTCAAGCCGCCTCTCCGCGGCAGTAAGCTCCAGCCCAGAACATATATCGCGGAAGAGTTTGCCGTAGCTTTCAAGTATGTACAGGTCGTTGCCGCACCCCTTTACCCGCCGTAAGCAGGTAAACGCATACGGCCCACGCCATACGCAGACCGTCACGGAAGAGGGAACGGCGCACACCTGCGCTCCGCTTTCGCCGTAGGAGGCAAGCACGCGTTCCGCCGCGTCCTCCGCCGCGCCGACGGACGCTCCTCCTGAAAGCAGTCCGCAGCCTATTCCCGCCGCAAGGGCGGCGGCACGGCGTATGCGCAACTCGCCTTCCGCGCTTACGGTTGCAACGGTATCAGAGGTATCTTTCATACCGCTATAATTATAAGATTATGTGCGCAATAATGCCAAAACCGACCATATTTCGCGCAGATTTTACTGCGGACGCGGCTTCGGTTACTTCACCTTGCGGAACACAAACCAGAGTATTATCAGAATTTCAAACGGGGAAGCCGCCACAAACAGCAGCCACAGCTCTCCCAGAGAGGTGAACAGGCGCAAAATTATATACAGCAGTGCCGCAAGCGACCACAGTATCATAGAACACGTTATAACGTGCGTTATCTTGTTGCCCCACACACCGGAAAAGACGGTGAGTACCACGGACGAAACCAACGCCGCCGCAACAAAGCACAGCCACAAATATTCCGCGTCCGTCGTAATGGACAGAATTACAAACAGTCCCGTGGCGATAAACCACACCAGCGCAAAAGAAAGCAGCGTTATAAGCGCCTGTTTTTTGCGCCTGTTAAGCACGGGCTTAACCTCTCTCTCTTTCGGCCTGCTGACAAGGTCGTCAAGCTTGATGTTGTATATTCCGGCTATCTGCATAAGCACGCGTATATCCGGAATGGATTCCCCCCTCTCCCATTTGGATACCGCTTTATCGGAATAATTCAGAAGTCCGGCAAGCTGCGCCTGGGTTAAATTGGCTTTCGTGCGGAAGCGCAGAAGATTTTCCGCTACGACTTCCTTTATGTCGTCAACTTCATTCATACCTGAATTTTAGCATATTATCGGCACAAAATCAATAAAAAATATGCAACTCTACTGTGAGTAGAACATGAAATTTTTGCAGTAGAGTTAATTTCCGCCGCAGTATAAACGCGTTCTGCATTTGTAGACAAAACAACCGAACAATAGGGTGTAATGCGGCGGGAAATCGTATATAATTCTATCAGAGGCAGGCAAAGGGCCTCATACGGAAAAATATTGCCGCAGACGGCGGCAAAACAAAAACAGCGGCAGAATAAATACGGGCGGCGGAATAAAATCCGAAAGTACTGCGGCAAAACTGATAATTTATAATGAATTTTTCAGGAGGTAACAGAAAAAATAATGAAATTTGACATATTTGCAGATTCTTCGGCAAACCTTACGGAAGAAATGATTGCCGAATACGGTATAAAGATAATATCCTACGTATGCACATGCGACGGAAAGGAGGTAATCTGCTACAAGGGCGGAGCCACTTTCGCGCAGAACGCAAAACAGTTCTATTCGGCAATGAGCCGCGGGGCGGAAGTTTCCACCTCCCTCATCACGGCGGAGCGCTTTATTCAGGAACTTGAACCCTCCCTCATTGCGGGCAAAGACGTACTCCTGTTCACAATCTCTTCCCAGGTGAGCGGAACAAACGCCCAGGCCGTTCAGGCGGCCGAAGAACTGATGAAAAAATACCGCGGGCGCAGGATATATGTGGCCGATTCCGCCAACTCCTCCCTCGGCGAAGGCCTGCTGATTGTGCAGGCGGCAAAACTGAGGGAAATGGGCGAAGATATTCAGACATGCTTCAAGTGGGTGGAAAACAACAAATTCAGAATGAATTCCTACTTCACCGTGGCAGACCTGAAGTACCTGAGAAAGGGCGGCAGAATATCTTCCGTGGCGGCGATAGCGGGCACGCTTCTCGGCATAAAGCCCGTGCTGAAAGCCGATGGCAACGGCAGAATTTCCCTCTGCGGCAAAGTAAAGGGCAGAAGAAAATCAATAGCCGAACTTGCGGAATACTATAAAACAACGCGGTTTTCCCTGAAGGCGGCACGGCGGCGATATGCCACTGCGACTGCGGGGAAGAGGCCGAAGAACTTGCCGCTATGATAAAACAGCTCGGCGCAACGGACGTAACCGTGGAATATTACGATATTGTAAGCGGCGCCCATGTAGGGCCGGGAACGATTGCGCTGTTCTTTATCGGCAAAGACAGGCGCGGCGCCCAGCACGAAAGGGAAGCACGCGCCAAAGCGGCCGCAGGGGCGCAGAGCGCCCGCACCTGATTATGCTCACACTCTCCTAAATAAAAAACTTGGGCCTAAGCCGGGCAGAAATCCTTCGCGGCGGAGGTTTCTTTTTATCCCAACTTAACAAACAAACAAAACTTAAGTTGATTGCCGAA
>CBCPNE010000045.1:0-7359 GCA_965120435.1 uncultured Clostridia bacterium | reverse complement strand
TCTGATTCTCTCGGCGGCGAAATAGAAAAGTACGGCGTCAACCTCACGCAGAAGGCGCGCGAGGGCAAGATTGACCCCGTCATCGGCAGAAAGAAGGAGATAGACAAGATAATTCAGGTACTCTCCCGCCGCACAAAGAACAATCCCGTGCTGATAGGCGAGCCGGGCGTGGGCAAGTCTGCGGTGGTGGAGGGTCTTGCGCAGGCCATAGTAAACAACGAAGTCCCCGACCTTCTTAAGGGCAAGATTGTATTTTCGCTGGACCTTGCAAGTATGGTTGCGGGCTCCAAGTACAGGGGCGACTTTGAAGAGAGGCTTAAAAACGCCATAAACGAAGTTAAAAACAAGGGCAACGTAATTCTATTTATAGACGAAATTCACCAGATAGTTGGCGCGGGCGCAACCAGCGACGGCAATATGGACGCCGCCAACATTTTGAAGCCGATGCTTGCGCGCGGAGAACTTCAGACCATAGGCGCAACCACGCTTGAAGAATACCGCAAATATATTGAAAAGGACGCGGCGCTTGAGCGCAGGTTCACGCCCGTGCAGGTAGAGGAGCCGGGCGTGGAGGACGCGGTGGAGATTCTGCGCGGCCTCAGGGATAAGTACGAGGCGCACCACAAGGTGGTGATAACTGACGAGGCGATAGTTGCGGCTGCCACACTTTCAGACAGGTATATTACGGACAGATACCTGCCCGACAAGGCGATAGATTTAATTGACGAGGCTGCCTCCCGCGCGCGCCTGAACAGCTATACGCAGCCTGAGGCCGTGAAGGAGCTTGAGGATAAACTCAAGCGGCTTACCGCCGAAAAGAACAAGGCGGCCAAGGATGAAAATTACACCCAGGCGCAGAAGCTTGTGGAGGAGATAAACTCCGTGCAGCAGCAGATAAATTCCGCCAGAAAGGACTGGAAGGGCGGCACTCAGACCAACGCGCCCAGCATAGGCGCCGACGAGATTGCCGATATTGTGAGCGGCTGGACGGGCGTGCCCGTTACAAAGCTCACCGAGCAGGAGAGCGAAAAACTTCTTCACCTTGAGGAAAATCTTCACAAGCGCATAATCGGTCAGGACGAAGCAGTTTCCGCAGTGGCGCGCGCCATACGCAGGGCGCGTGCGGGGCTGAACGAGCCAAACAAGCCGATAGGTTCCTTCATATTCGTCGGCCCCACGGGCGTGGGCAAGACCGACCTTGCCAAGGCGCTTGCCGAGGGTATGTTCGGCGACGAAAAGCTTATGGTGCGGCTGGATATGTCTGAATATATGGAAAAGCACACCGTTTCAAAGCTGATAGGCGCGCCTCCGGGTTACGTCGGCTACGACGACAACGCCGGCGGCCAGCTCACGGAAAAGATAAGGCGTAAACCTTACAGCGTGGTTCTCTTCGACGAGATTGAAAAGGCCCACCCCGACGTATTCAACATACTGCTTCAGATTCTTGACGACGGCAGGCTGACCGACAGCAAGGGCAGGGTAATAAACTTCAAAAACACGATAATTATAATGACGTCCAACGTGGGCGCAAGCCAGATTAAAAAGATGTCCAACTTCGGCTTCCGCTCTGAAGATGAAGACGGCTATGTGGATATGCGCGAAAATATAATGCAGGCGCTTCGCGAACAGTTCAAGCCCGAATTTCTGAACAGGCTGGACGACATAATAATCTTCCGCAAGCTCACCAGAGAAGAGCAGGGTAAAATCTGCGGCAAGATAATCGTCGGGCTTGAAGATAAGCTCAAGGTAAAGAACATCTCTCTCAGAATCACCCGCGCGGCGATGGATAAACTTCTGGAGGAGGGCTACAGCGAAGATTACGGCGCCCGCCCTATGAAGCGCATAGTGCAGAAGCGCATTGAAGACAGGCTTTCAGACGAAATTCTTGCCGGCAACGTGCTTCCGGGAGAAGTTGTAACCGTGGACGTAAACGGCGAGGGTGCGTTTGCCTTCCGTTCGGACAAAAGGGCCACTGAATAAGATTGACCGATTGAATTTTTAGACGCCGCCGCGCGGGACAGCCGCGCGGCGGCTTTATGTACGCCGCGCCGCAATAATTTTTTGCAGTTGACCTGCCTTGCACGGCTGTTACGGTTTACAATTTTTTGCGTATGTGATAAGATATTGATATGCACATATGAGGGGATGACAGGGAATATGTCTTTTCAGAAGTTGTTATTCAGGGCGATAGACAAGCTGTACGACCGTCCGCAGAACGAGAGGGCGGGCGAGGACTACGGAAACCTGAATATAGTTGTGGACAGGGACATCGTTTACGATGACCGCGCGCCGCTCGACTGCACGCTTGACGTTTACCGCGTGCCTCAGGAGGAAAAGTATCCCGTTATGTTATACATACACGGGGGCGGCTTTGAGGCGGGCGACAAGGAATACCGCCGCCTGATAGCGCGCTGGGGCGCGGCCAACGGGCTGTTTGTCGTCAACATAAATTACGGGCTTTGCCCCAAATACAGATGCCCCGAACCGCACAGGCACCTCGTTTCCGCGCTCAATTGGGTGGGGGACAATGCGGAAAAGTACAACCTCGACCTGTCGCGGATTATGATTTCGGGCGACAGCGCGGGGGCGTACTATGCGCTGTGTCTTATCTGTCTGTCGCTCAACAAAAATCTTCAGCAGGAGCTGGGCGTACATACAGAGCTTAAATTCAGCGCGGCGGCGTTCGTCTGCGGCGTGTATGACGTCACCGCTTTGCTCAGAATCCGCTATCTGTCAGGTATCGGCAGATTGCTTTTCAAGGATATAACGGGCATAGAGCCGTCAGAGCTGGATGGCTACGAGTGGAAAAACCTGTGTACAATGACCGATTATGTGAACGGTGACTTCCCGCCCTGCTTCATAACGCACTCCAAAAAAGATATATTCTGCCGCGGTCAGGCAGAGATGTTGGAGGAGGCGCTCAGAAAGAACGGGGTGCATTACGAACAATACTGTGCAAAAAAATTTGCCGACAATCACTGCTTTTCCATAAACGGCAACAGAAAGGCGGCAAGGGAGAACAACAAACTTCTCGCCGACTTTATAGAGCGGTTCAAGGCGGGTAAAATACATTGAGGCATAGCCTTTGCAGGGGGGAGCGCAACACGCTTCCCCCTTGAATTTTGCCGTATGCGCGCGGCCCGCCGGCCGTGCCCGCACAGCAAATATGTCAGGCTTTGCCGTCATTTGCGCCGTATGTGCGCTACACGCTGTCTTACACAATATATTGTGGTTACAAAAAATTAACAAAACAATATACGGAAAAACTCTTGACATAGGGCAGCCGTGCTGATATAATCTTGGTAAAGTGAAGAACAACTTGCAGCGACTGACGAAACGCGCGGATAACCGCATGGGAGCTGCAAGGGGTGTTATGTCGTTCGTCTGGGCAGTTTCAATGCGGGGAACGGCATTTTTTTGACCCGTTTTTATCTGTAGGCTGCGCGGCGTAAGCTTTTTTTTGCGGTGAATATGAAGGGCAGGATTCATTCTTTTGAAACATTCGGCACGGTTGACGGGCCGGGAATACGCTTTGTAATATTTATGCAGGGGTGTCCCCTGCGGTGCCTGTACTGCCACAATCCGGACTCGTGGGGCGGGGGCTGTACGGAATATGAAGCCGGGGAGGTGGCCGCGCTCGCGCTGAAGTACAAAAAGTACTGGCGCGGCAGGGGCGGCGTCACTGTCTCAGGCGGCGAACCCCTCGTGCAGATTGAATTTGTTACGGAACTTTTCCGCATACTCAAAGGGGAGGGCGTTCATTGCTGTGTGGACACGTCCGGCATAACCTTCAATCCGGGCAGCGCGGAGAGCGTAAAAAAGCATACTTTGCTGCTTGACTACGCAGACTTATTCCTGTTGGATATAAAGCACATTGACAGCGAGGGGTGCAGGGCGCTCACGGGGGCGGACAACGCAAACGGGCTGGCGTTTGCAAAGTTCCTCTCCGATAACGGCAAGGATATGTGGATACGTCAGGTGCTTCTTCCGGGATATACGGACGGCGACGACTATCTCAAAAGGACGCGCGCCTTTATAGACGGTCTTAAAACCGTCAGGCGGATAGAGGTGCTGCCATATCACACTATGGGCGAAGTCAAGTACAAAAATCTCGGCATTGCCTATCCTCTTGCAGGCGTGAACCCGCCCGACGGGGAGAGCGTGGCCAACGCCGCGCGCATCCTCGGAACGGACAGGTTTACGGATAAAAATGCGCACTAATTTACCCACGCCGATAAGTTATTCTGCGGCGGCAATGAAGCTTATTGAGATTAATTACCGATAATTAACGCTCCTTCCAATAAAAATTTACAAAAAAAAATTTGCTCAGACTGTTGACAATTCGGGCAGACAGATGTATTATAATATAATCTAATTGAGATTGATTATTAATTATGAAGAGAGAAATTTTTGATTCGGGACTGTGTCTTGTTGAAATAGGCGGAGCGGCGTGCGCGGCGTGTTACGGACTGATGCCGTCTGCGCGCGAAACCGCGGCAAAACTTGGTATTCCGTTTTACTATCTTGACGCGGACGGAGCGGCTGACCTCATTGAAGAATGGCGGATAACCTCCGTGCCTACGCTTGTGCTTGCAGACGGCGGAAAAGCTGTTGCGGCGGTGCGCGGCTACCAGCCGCCTGAAATACTCGGGATATGGCTTGAATCAAAATTACAGGAGTATAAAAATGGCAAATGAAAAGATACCCGCAGGCGGGGTGAAAAATATCAGATATTCTCAGTGGGAGGGGTTTGTTCCCGGGAAATGGAGCGACGGCGAGGTAAACGTGCGCGACTTCATTCAGCGCAATTACACACCTTACGAGGGCGACGCAAGCTTCCTTGCGCCCGCCACCGCGGCCACCAAAAAGCTCTGGGAAGAGGTGATGGAGCTCTCCGGGCAGGAGCGCGAGATGGGCGGCGTCTTAAAGGCAGATACCGCCGTAGTGTCCACGCTCACCTCTCACGGAGCGGGATATATAGACAGGAAGCTTGAAAAGATAGTCGGACTTCAGACGGACGAACCGTTCAAGCGTTCCCTTCAGCCCTTCGGCGGCATAAAGATGGCGGAACAGGCCCTCAATATGTACGGTTATGAAATTGACCCCTCCGTAAAGGAGATATTTACAAAGTACCGCAAGACGCACAACGACGGCGTGTATGACGCCTATACACCCGAAATGCGCCTTGCGCGCAGGGCGCACATTCTCACCGGCCTGCCCGACACCTACGGCAGGGGCAGGATTGTGGGCGACTACCGCCGCGTTGCGCTGTACGGCACCGACTTTCTTGTTGAATGTAAGGAGAGGGACAAGCTTGATTTGAACGGCGATATGACGCCCGATAAGGTGCGCGACCGCGAAGAGATTTCAGAACAGATAAGGGCGCTCAAAAATCTTGCAAAGATGGCGGCGGCCTACGGAATGGATATAACCCGCCCCGCGGCAAACGCGCAGGAGGCCGTGCAGTGGCTGTACTTCGGCTACCTCGGCGCGGTAAAGGAACAGAACGGCGCGGCGATGTCAATCGGCAGGAACTCAACCTTCCTCGATATATATATAGAGCGCGACTTAAAGCGCGGCGTTCTCACCGAAGAACAGGCGCAGGAGATAATAGACCAGTTTATTATGAAGCTGCGCATAGTCAAGTTTATGCGCATAAAGGAATATAACGAGCTGTTCTCCGGTGACCCCACGTGGGTGACGGAATCTATCGGCGGAATGGGTATAGACGGCAGAACGCTTGTCACCAGAAACTCCTTCCGCGTGCTGCACACGCTGGAAAACCTCGGCCCCGCGCCCGAACCAAATCTCACGGTGCTGTGGTCGGTAAAACTGCCCGCAAACTTCAAGAGGTACTGCGCGGAAGTTTCCATAAAGACGTCCGCAATTCAGTACGAAAGCGACGACCTTATGCGCCCCGAAATGGGCGACGACTACTGCATCGCGTGCTGCGTAAGCTGTATGCGCGTGGGCAAGGATATGCAGTTTTTCGGCGCGCGCGCCAACCTTGCCAAGTGCCTTTTATACGCCCTCAACGGCGGCGCGGACGAAATCCTCAAGGACAAGGCCACCGGCAAGCCGCTGCAGGTTTCGCCTAAGTTTATGCCCATCCTGGGTGACGGTCCGCTTGACTTTGAGGACGTAAAGGCCAAGTACGAGCAGATGATGGACTGGCTGGCGGGACTGTATGTGAATACGCTCAACGTCATTCACTATATGCACGACAAATATTGCTATGAGGCTCTGGAGATGGCCCTGCACGACACCAATGTGCGCCGATTCTTTGCCACAGGCGTGGCGGGGCTCTCCTGCGCGGCGGACTCGCTCTCAGCGATAAAATATGCAAAAGTTTATCCCCTGCGCAACGAGGACGGCATTATAACCGACTTTAAGATAGAGGGGGATTATCCCAAGTACGGCAACAACGACGACCGCGCGGACGACCTTGCCGTGTGGCTTGTAAAGACCTTTATGACCAAGATAAAGAGCCATACCACCTACCGCGAGAGCGTGCCCACGATGTCTGTGCTGACTATAACTTCAAACGTGGTGTACGGCAAAAATACGGGCAACACGCCTGACGGCAGAAGGGCGGGTCAGCCCCTTGCACCCGGTGCAAACCCTATGCACGGCAGGGACAAAAACGGTGCGCTTGCCTCGCTGGAATCGGTTGCCAAGCTGCCGTATGAATACTCGCGGGACGGAATTTCAAATACATTCTCTGTAACGCCCGCTTCGCTCGGCAAAAACTGAGCTTAAAAAAAACAATATAAACACAAATTTACAGGAGGAATAACGATTATGTCGGACAGGGTTGAAAATTTAGTGGATATGATTGACGCGTATGTAGAGGACGGCGGACACCACCTCAATGTAAACGTATTCAGCAGGGAAACTCTTCTTGACGCCCAGGCCCACCCCGAAAAATACCCTCAGCTCACGGTCAGGGTTTCGGGCTATGCCGTTAATTTCAACAAGCTCACCAAAGAGCAGCAGGACGACGTCATCTCAAGGACGATACACGAAAACCTTTGAGTTTCTTACAGAAACGTATTATTGTATACCGTGCGCGCGGCGCGAGCCGTGCGCACGGTTTATTTTTATTTTTCTGCAAAAAATTTTTAAATGTGCAACGCGTAGGTGCTGTTTAGGCGGTATAATAAAGGTGCTTTCCGGAAAAGCAGCAAAAAACTTAAAGGAGGCGGCTTGTAAACTTTATTGTTTAAGGCTTTTACTGATTTTAAGTTAAATTAAAAATAAAATTGTAAAAAGGTGATTATTATGAAAAGAATACTTGACAAAAATTTAAGGAAAAAGATTGATTACGACAAGTATAAAGATGATTCAACCCTGTGTGTA
>CBCPNE010000044.1:0-2542 GCA_965120435.1 uncultured Clostridia bacterium | reverse complement strand
CCTCGTTCGTGTCTTTTTATCGCTGTTCGCCGCGCCACAGTGGCGGCGGCAAAGCCGTCAAACTGCCGCCCGCGCAAGAAACTGACTTTAAAACCATCGGCGGTAATCTTTCGTCTGATTTCCTTTTTAAAAGCGGAATTTGTTTCTTTTGTGTTATTAAAAGCCGTAACCGTCATTGTGCAATCGAAGAGCAGTTCGTTTTCGTTCTGCAACGATTGCGCGAGATTGGCCATCGTCTGCACGTGCGTCTCTTTCGATACGGCCTCACTGATTTTACCGCTGCGGCGGCGAGCGCCGAGTTCGACGACGGCGCGGTCTATGCGCTTGACCGCCCGCCCCTTCTCCACGGGGCGGATAGTCAATACTACTTTCGTGTTATCGATATTGAAAAGGTTGGCACCCCACGCATTGCCTACCCAAAGCGGATAGTCTGATATAGCCCATGTGAACGCAAAAATCCCGTCGCTTATGTATGAAGCGCTTTTAAAACGCACCTCGTCAGGCTTGACATATTCGGGATAATCTTCCCGGCCAACACCCTCAATCTCACGCTCGTCAAAATTACGAGTGTAGCAGTACTTGAAAAATACCGCCACCTCTTCCGGCATAAGCATATACGTATCTAGCCCTGCCGACGAGAGGCCGTGGCGCATCACGTCGACCTGCCTGTAAAGGCTGTCCCTGTCATTTTCATACAGCACGATGTAGTAGTACGGTCTGAACTGCTTTTCAAGGTTGTTCAGAGCGTCTATCTGCGCCAGCCGGCTCTCAAGCACAACTATTTTTGCTTTATCTACGGGATTTTCATTCCGGGCCTGCTCCAGCTTTGCGAAAATGCAAGCGGCGACCTCGTCGTAGTTAATAGGACGGTCAATCTTGACGAGCTGCATTACGGTATTTTCGCCGAGGTTATTGAGCGCCCGCGCGAACGACGATATTTTCAGGTTTTGCTCGAACTCATCGAGCAAGGCAAACTTGATAGAGCTTACGGCCAACACGGCGCCCAGATAACCGTTGTATATAACAACGCCGTCGTCATCTATTTTGCTGAACGGAATCAAGTCGGCAGCATTACCTCGTTTTTGGCCGACAACATATCTTTTTCGCGATACCGCATATCGCACCATATTTAATATAACGCCGTATATCCTGCCTTCTTCGCTCGGAAAGAAGAGCATTGCTCCAAACGTTACAAATCCGATTAACAGCGGCCATTTAATACTCAGGTTAGACAACACAATAAGAAAAGCAATTAAGGCTTCCGCTAACGCTAACAGCACATCACCCATTGTCAGGTTCAGCCATACCGTAGTGTTTAAGCGCGTCCTCTTCGGTATAATCCTCATTTACTCACCTCATTTCTTTTTGTTATTGTTATCCCTGAACGCACCCGAATTATTCTTAGGCGCCGCCGTAATATTCTTGGCAAGGTTTGACGCGGTGTTGCTTCCGTTAGCTCCTGCGCCGCCGTACTTTTGCCCATAACTCGACGCCCTCAACGCGTTTAACACACCGGAGTCTTGTCGTCCTATCTTATGCAGCGCCGAGGCAAGCCCTGAGTTAAGGTATCGGTCGCCGTACTTCCCTTTTTGCAGACTTGCGTCAGCGCCACGTGCCGCTTGCGGGATAAATCCTGACCGGTCTTCACCGTACTTATTCTTGCCGCCGAACATCTTGACCTTAGCGCCGTGAAGGAGATTCCTTGCAACCGCGGCGCCGCCCAGGAGCGCACGCGCACCATGCGCCATTTCGCGGCTGTCAGAAGCGTCTGTACCCATAAGCCTCGCCGCCAGAAGCTGTCCGCCGTTTATCGCCAACGCGCTGCCAATCATAAGAAACATTTTAAAAATGGTAACACCCGTATCGCCAAAACTAAAGGTTGAAAAATCCAGCTGATTTATTATCGGCACTATCAGCATAAATATATTGATGGAGAATACCGACGCCCACGCCATTATCACTTTTGAAAGCACCGTATCTCGCCACGTCTTGAACCGTGCGCCGTCGTCTAACGGGATTGTGGCCGTTATCAGCGGCAGCGATAAAAACAGAAACATAATATCGAAGATACGCTTCACCAACCCCAGCATTGCCCATATTATGACCACGAGCATTATTATCACAATCAAATATGCCGTAAAGAAATTGAAGCTATCCAGCTCCACCATCGGGTCTGTTGTATAGCCTTTACTCGAACTCTCGAGCAGCCCCAATACTTTATAGTGTACCCCGAATACCTGATTTACCGACACTTTACTGAAATCTATACACGCGGCACCATGTTCTTCATTTTTATATGTGTTGTCTTCGTTCTTTGCACACGCGTCTGTATGACTCACATATCCGCTCTGCACCCATTCAAGCTTGTAAATATAAACAATGTTGCCGTCGCTGTCGTATTCGATTTCTGTCTTCACGCTTCCGTCATCGTTGAGCACCACGTTGCCATTTTCATCGTAAACCTCTACATATGATATTTCTCCGTCGGTATAGTCATATACATATGTCCCCTCGACCGAGAGGTCGAAGAGCATTGACGAAA
>CBCPNE010000043.1:0-5639 GCA_965120435.1 uncultured Clostridia bacterium | reverse complement strand
TCCCCCACGAACTTGTGGAAGCTTTCAAATCTACGTTGGAAAGTGTTCTTAACTGTGACTTAGCACTTATTGTGTGCGACGCGCGCGGCGACTACGATATGCAGTTTGAAACATCGTGGAAAACTCTTAACGAACTCGGATTCGACAGGCCTTATATCAAAGTACTGAACAAATGCGAAGACATTGAAGATTTTACGCCATATGGCAACGACTTCGTATTCATATCCGCAAGGACGGGGTTCGGCATAGATAATTTGAAACATAAAATTTCAGACAACTTCAACCGTGAGTTTATACGCTGCGAACTGCTCGTTCCGTATTGTGAGTTAAAAGCTTATACAACGCTCGGAAAGTATGTCAATGAACTTTCCAGGGAGTTCGAAGGAAACGGTCTGCGCATAAGCTGTATGGTGCGAAGCATATATCTTCCCAAGATAAGTGAATTTATAGCAAAAAAGGCGTAAATCTACGCCTTTTAATTATCTGTGCGCCCTTTATCGTCTGTTATTATGCCGTCAATCTTTATTGTAACATAGTCCCTTACATCAAGGCACTTGCCGCAGTTATCGCACACCTTATCCGGGTTCAGGTCACACATCTCACATTCCATACAACCGCTGCACTCCCTGTCGTACAATACACACTCATGACCGTGCCTTCTGTTCTGTGCCATAGCCACACCTCCGCTTGTATTATATCACAAAAATTTTTAAAAACAACTAAAAATTTAAAAACAAATGTTTGCATTATTAAATTTTATGTGATATAATGGAACCAAGGAGATAAGACAAATGAAATCTGCTGAAAAATATCAGAAAGTTTACGAATTTATAAAAAATTACATAGCCGAAAACGGATTTTCGCCCTCAGTGCGCGAAATATGCGCAAACTGCGGCATTAAGTCCACTGCCACTGCCTACCAATATATCAATAAATTAAACGAACAGGGACTTATCAAAAAAGCCGGCAACAAAAAGCGCGCAGTGTCGCTTAAGCAAAGTCCCGCAGGCATTAAAGTGCCGCTCGTAGGTACGGTTGCCGCAGGCGCTCCAATTTTTGCCGATGAAAATTACGAGGGCTTTTACACCATCCCCTCTGAAATGTTCGGAGCAGACGATATGTTTATGCTTACTGTCAAGGGCGATTCTATGATAAATATCGGTATGCTTGACGGCGATAAAATAGTTGTTAAAAAGCAGAATACTGCCGATAACGGCGACATTGTTGTCGCTCTTGTGGACGACAGCGCAACAGTAAAACGCTTCTATAAGCGCGACGGAAAGTTTATTCTTCACCCTGAAAACGACGAGATGAGTGACTTTGTATTCGACGATGTATCTGTCCTCGGCAAAGTTGTGGGACTTATGCGAAATATGTAATAAAAGCCATAGCATTTTTTAGCCGGCGCAGCTACAGACGCGTCGGCTTATACATACAAACATTATATCTACCTCTTAATCAGGGCGCACGTTAAGTGCGCCCTGAATTACTACAAACAATAATTACAACGATTTTAAGTACTGCACTTCGGCGGGGGTAAGCTTGCGAAAAGCTCCCCTGTCCAATCCTCTGAGAGAAATATCGCCAATTCTTACCCGCTTTAAAAGAGTGACTTCTCTGCCGATTGCGGCAAACATTTTTCTTATCTCTCTGTTCTTGCCCTCTTTAAGAGTAATTTCCACCTTTGTATAGGCTTTATCAGTCTTTATTATGTGCGCCTTGCACTTTGCCGTCATGTAGCCGTCTATCTCTATTCCGCTCCTTATTGGGTTGAGGTCGCTCTCTGTAAGCGTCCCCTCTATCCTGACAACATATGTTTTAGGCACCTCGTTTGAGGGGTGCGTCAGGTGCTGAGCCAGCTCGCCGTCTGTAGTCAGTATCAGCAGTCCCTCGCTGTCGTAGTCAAGCCTGCCCACGGGATAGACCCGCCCCACGCCGTTGCCGAGTATATCCATTACTGTTTTTCTGCCCCTGTCGTCTGAAACGGTGCTAAGGTATCCCTTTGGCTTGTGTAGAATATAGTATTCATTTTTTTTGACTGAAACCTGCTTTCCGTCAACTTTTATCACATCAGAATCGCTGACGTCGCAGCCGAGGTCAGCGGTCTTTCCGTTTACGGTGACTCTGCCTTCGGCGATAAGTTTGTCGCACGCCCTCCTCCCCGCAACGCCGCACGCGGCAAGGTATTTGTTTATCCTCATAAAAAGTATAGTCCTCAAAGTCTTTTAGACTATACTATATAAATCCGCGCTGAAAATCAAGCTTTTTCCCTGATAAATTTCAATTTTTCCGTCGGCGTTTCCGTCTGAGTTCTCTGTCAATCTGTAATCGACTTCTACTCCCTTGCGGAGTACCAACTTATATTCCTCCGCTACATGGCAAGGATTCTTTCCGCACATAAACACCTTGTCCGGAGATATTCCTACAAGCGAATATGCAGAAAAGCAATAATCCAATAAGGCTGAACTGCGTTCGTACATATCGTATCGGTTAAGGACTACGCAGACAACTTCCATACCGTCCCTCAATGCTGAAGATACAAGACACCTGCCGGCTTTTACAGTGTAGCCCGTTTTTATGCCCGTTGCACCGTCATAATTATACAGCATCTTGTTCTTATTTAAATAAGACCTGTATTTGCCGTGCCAGGTCCTGGTGCCCACGACCCGCCTGAAAGTATCATTTTTCATTGCTGCGCATGAGATTACGCACAGGTCGCGCGCCGTGGTATAGTGGTCGTCATCAGGAAGCCCGCTCGGATTTTTAAAATTTGTAGAGAACGCGCCCAGCTCTCTTGCTCTTTCGTTCATTTTATCCGCAAATTTGTCTACCGAACCGCTGTGAATAACGGCGAGAGCCGTTGCACAGTCGTTACCAGAACGAAGCATAAGGCCGTATAGAAGGTCTCTGACGTCAATCTCTTCACCCTTTTTGAGATATACGCTTGACCCCTCTACGCCGGCCGCGCAGTCGGGAACTTTAACCGTCGTATCCAGGTCACATTCTTCCGCTATTATGAGCGCCGTCATTATTTTTGTAGTGCTTGCCATAGGCATACGCACATCTGCTGAACTTTCGGACAGAACGGTTCTCGTTTCCAGCTCCATTGCAATTTCAGATGAACGGCCTGAAGCGGCATAGGCGGTGTTGCCGGCAATGAATGTTGTGAGAGAAAACGTAGCAATTACCCCAAAAACAAGTAATAAAAGCAACTTTTTACGCATTATCGGATATTTTATGGACCAGTTCCCCCGTCTTGTCAATCAGCGTATCTATAGCGCTGTCGTCCATTTTCAGTAACCTGCACCCTCTGCCGTCGTCCACGAGAAACCCCTTAGGCTTTACGGTAATCACCGTGCCGTTTCCTCCTGCGATTTTAAAACCGTCGGCCTGCTTGTAAGTTTTTATATCGCCGTATTCTCCGCCGCCGCTTAAATTTACTACAGTCACGGAGGACAGCGGTATTACCTGAGTTCCGCTCGCGGTTATTATGGATTCGCCAATCACGGTATTTGCGTCGGCAATCTTTTCAAGCGACTTAGGGGGCTCGTCAAAGTTATTTGCTCTCGATTTTTCTTTAATTTTCATGTATTCTCTCCATCAGCATTATAATAAGTATCTTTATAGCCACAATAAGATTAATTACACTGACAACCTTGGCTGCGTACTCAAGCTCGGAATGTTCCATATTGAAGATTGTATAATTCTTAAGTTTGCACTTACTGCCGGAACGCTTGAGATATGTGTACAAAGGAAAGGTTATCGCGCCCTGCAGAAGCGCTGCATATGTGTTGCTTTCACGCAACATTCCGTAGTCGCTCAACTGTATAATCTTGAACAGGCAAGTGTTGTCAAGCGCTATCTTTGCGTCCTTCATTGCAAGCGGAATGTCAATTTCAGCGTCCTTACCGTTTATCTGCATACTGTGGCCGTCCTCTGCGCTGTTAATATTAAGAAAGCGTAAAAACCTGTAAATACAGAAGTTCACAGAAGCGTACTTCTTTCCGCTGTCTGCATAAACATACACCGACACATAAACCGGCAGTACAGAAAAAAAGAACAGAACGGTTGCGCCATAAACTATCAGACTTTCCACATAAGTATTATAGGTAATACTTTCATAATTATACAAATCGCAATGAATGACGATAAGAAGCATATAAAAAGGCGGCTATAAAGCCGCCTTACAGAAGTTATTCGTCTTTGATTTTTATCATGTCGTCATCTTCGCCCATAAAGTCCGGAAGTTCATATCCATCCTCAACTACCGGCTGTTTTTTATCGCTTTCCGCCTTAGCGGCAGACTTGCGCTCCCGAGCAACCTCCGCGTCCTCGTCAGGGTTGTACACATCCTTTTTATACAGATAGTTGCCGTCGTCCTCATCGTCGGCGAACTGCATATTGTTCAGTTCGGCAATCTGGGCCATTAGCTCGTCATAATCAGGCAACTCGTCTATGGAATTGAGCTTGAACCTCTTTAAAAAGTTATCGGTTGTGGCGTACAGAATGGGCTTACCCACGCTGTCTTTTCTGCCGCACGGATATATCATTCCGAGGTCCATAAGCGTATGTACGGCATAGTCGCAGCTCACCTGCCTTATGTCCTCCAGCTCTGATTTAGTTATCGGCTGTTTATAGGCGATTATTGCCGCACATTCCAGAATTGTGCGGGTAAATTCCTTTTCTTTTATGGGCGTTATAACGTCCTGCACCTGCTCTTTATACTGCGGATTGGAGGCAAACTGAAGCTTTCCGTTGAACACGAGGATATGTATGCCGCAGTCACCTGAATACTTTTCCTTAAGCTCGTCCACACAGGCGTTGACCTCTTTTAAAGAGCACCCTATCTTTTCCACAATAAATTTAACAGGCACAGGTTCGCCGGAGGCAAACACAATAGCCTCAATTATATTCGTCAAATGTTTCACTTGAATCGTCCTTTAAATCCCATTCGGGATTGAGTTTTATGTTAATTTCGCCAAAGACGGCTGTCTGTTCAACCATTATGTACTGATGTTTAAGCATTTCAAGCATTGCCTGAAAGGTTGTTATGATTTCATTTCTTGAATAAGAAGTGAACAGGTCCTCAAACTTTATCTCCCCGTTGTTTATGAGAGCATCCTTTATAAATACGACCTTTTCCTCTACAGTATATGTGTCCTTGGGGATTTCACGGATGTTTGTCTTCTCCCTGGCCATGCTCTCGTTCTTGAGCATTAGCTTTGCAAAGGCTTCAAGCATTGCGCTGACGGTGAAGTCCTTATAGACAACCTTTACCTTGCTGAACTCCTTATCCATATCCTTATAGTAGTAGCCGACGGTTTCAAGCTCTTTGAGCTTCTGGGTCTCTTCCTTTATAAGTTCATACTCACGCTGTTTGAGCTGTTCTATGAACGCCTGCTGTTCGGCAAAGGCGTCGTCTTCATATTCGTCGGGCATCTCCACTACGGGGAGCATACTCTTAGACTTTATATATATTATCTGAGCGGCAATCTGAAGATACTCGCTCTCCTTATCCACGTTACGGGAAGGCTGAGTCTTCATATATTCAATATAGTCGAGGAACTGCTCTGTCACTTTTGACACAAACACATCCTCAATATTGATTTTCGCGATGTTTATCAGGTGCAACAAAAGGT
>CBCPNE010000042.1:0-3267 GCA_965120435.1 uncultured Clostridia bacterium | reverse complement strand
TGATGTAGTCATCCGTCCCTACGGCAAACCCTTGCCCCTTATCTGCAATGCCCGCCTTGGCGGTGAGCATAATCACGGGCACCGTCTCCCCGCGCGAACGCAAAGTTTCCACAAAGGAATAGCCGTCCATTTCCGGCATCATCACGTCGGTCAGAATGATGTCTATTTTACCGTTCTCGTACATACTCAGCGCCTCCGCTCCGTCCTTTGCGAGAAATACGCTGTATTTATTTTTAAGGCGCGCGTTTATAAGTATGCGCATATTAACGTCGTCTTCCACCACAAGAATATTGGCCATAATACGACTCCCCTTATTCCCTTTGTAAATACCCACAATAATTTTAGCAAATAAATAATAAAAAAGCACCCCCCCGCAAAAGGCCGCGCAATAAAAACAATGCGCCGTCCGCTTGCGCACCCTGTCCGCAAAAATTTTGCGTATGGTTAAAAAATGACGATTGCCACAGTTACCGCCCTGACAGGCTGACTGTCGTTATTCGCAGTGAAGCAGACGTTCAAGCACGATTGCTATGTCGGCGGCAATGCAGACTGAGCGGGAAGCTATCTCCTGCGGGGCGTATGCCTCGTCCCTGTTTATGCACGCATAGCGCGCCAGAGGATTTTTATAGGTCATACGCCAGAACGGATACTTAATTATCACGGGCGTGTTCATTCCCACGCCGAGTTCCAGAAACAGCACCCTGCCGCGGGCGTGTTCTTTGAGAAATTTATCATACCGCGCGGCCGCGCTGTGCCACCCTTCGTCCTCCACAAACTTATCGTCTGAACGCAGATTGGGCGACATCGGCCTGCCGCACACGGGACAGCGAGGTATGAGCGCCGAGGGAATTTTCATATCCCGCTGTTCTTTCACCATTGCGCGGACAGCATCTTCATTGTCGTAAGTTTTTTTATGGCAGGGCAGAGAACACTGAAACAGGCCGTAATCCCCCTGCGTATAAAAAAGGCGCCGTTTATCAAACCCCGCAACCTGAAAGCGGTGGTCCACGTTGGTGGTTATCACAAAATAATTTTTATCCCTTACAAGTGCAAGCAAATCTTCATACGGCTTTCCCGCAGGGCGGTCGTAGCGGTTGACAAATATAAATCTTGACCAGTACGCCCAGAACTCCTCCTGCGAGGGAAAGGGATAGAAGGCTCCCGAATACATATCGTGAAAATTATACTTCACCTCAAAGTCGTGAAAATATTTATCAAACCGCTTTCCGCCGTAAGTAAAGCCTGCGGAAGCAGACATACCCGCCCCCGCGCCTATGACAACGGCGTCCGCGCCGTCAATCAGCCGCCGCAGCTTTTCCGCCTGCCTTACGATATTCTTTTCTTCAACGCTCTGTGTATATGACATATCCATACCTTTAATACTTTACGATTGTATCCGTATGATAACTTGTCAGGGTTTTGCCCTGCGCCGCAGCCTGTCCGGCCGGTCTGCAAATATCACACCGTTTATAAATTTTCATTTCCCCTTTCCTGCGCCCTCCGCAAGTTCGGCTCTGCGCAACGCATTTGTATAAATATCGCCGTCTGCGGGCAGTTTCACCCTGCAACCGTTCCACGCCGAGAGGTATGCGGCGTTTATAATCTGCAACGCGCCCGCAGTCATCTTCACAGAAATCTGCGCTTCATTCAGACAAGTTTTGCAGATTACCGTCCACAACAACCACCACTTTCCCGTCCGTTCTTCCGCCGTCAATATCAATGCAGGCCTGACGGATATTTTCAAAGGAATACACCGCCCCCGGTTCAGGCTTTAAGGAATATTTGCCGATAAAAGCCATAATATCGTCCACGTCTTTCTGCGACGGAAAATTGGAGAAGAAACCTGTGAGATATACTCCGTTCGGAATATCCTTTATGGGGTCAAAGGCGTTCAGATGATAGACGCCGCCGAGCACGCCCGTGTTGCAAACTATGCCTCTGCGGCGGGCACACCGCAGAGAGTCGCTCAACGTCTTTGGTCCGACCAGTTCCAGAATTTTATCGGCCTCTACCTTTCCTGCAAGCGCACCGTCGTCAAGTATAAATTCGTCCGCACCGGCTTCTTTAAGAAGAGGCAACTTTCCGCGCCTGTGCGTGGTGGCAATCACCCTGCAACCCACGGCCTTGGCAATCTGCACGGCGGCATAGCCGAGCGCGCACGTCCCGCCGCGCACCAGCAAAACGTCGTCCTTTTTCAGATTGAGGCACTCAAACAGCGAGCCCCACGCCGTAAAGTAAGTTTCAGGCAGGGCGGCAAGCTGTTCCCACGGCATATCGGTATCTACGGCAAACACATGGTGTGCGGGCAGCAGCGCATATTCAGCATAACTGCCGTTAAAATTTCTGCCCATTCCCCCCATCATCGCGATAACTTTCTGACCGCGGACAAAACGCGAGTCGGAGGCGTCATCAATCGCGCCCGCGCACTCTATGCCAGGCACTACGGGCTTTTTAATGTAGTCGGCGCGTATCTCGTTCAGCCGCAGAATCTGTTCGGAATGGTTCATCCCGAATGCCATTACCTTGACCACGACCCAGCCTGGAATTGCGCGGGGCATTTCAATTTCAGAAATGGTTATATCTTCGGCTTTTGTGACGCCGTGCAAAACTACTGCTTTCATATATCGTCCCTCACAGCGCGGCTACTGCCTGTACGGGGCATTTTTCGCAGCAGTTGCCGCAGTGCAGACAGTGGCGGGAGTCTATGGTGAACGGCTTGCCGGGCGTTATGCAGCGCTGAGGGCAATTCTTCGCACATATGCCGCAGCCAATGCACTTTTCCGTTATGCGGTAGCCCTTCGGCTCTATCACGCCCTTTCCTATGGTGTACATCTCGCGGAAAATGGGATTTACGCCGAGGTTAAAGTACTCTATCTGCGCGTCTTTTACCTCAAAGACTATGCCTATCTCGTTGGTGTTGCCGGGGTATACGTTGTAAAGGTAGGGCTGTTCCCCAAAAATTTTTTCTATGCATGGCTTCTGCCGCTCTTCGCTCACAGGCAGCGCTCTGCCCGAAAGGCGTATCATCTCTTTATATTTGGTGTAGATGATGGTCTGTATGCGCCCGTCGCGCAGAAGCTGTTTGGTAAACTCCTTTCCTCGCGCCGTAAAAAAATAAAAACTCTGCTCGTCGTAGTGCACTGCGCTTATGTTCCGCACCTGTGGCGCGCCGTGTTCGTCCACGGTTGCCACGGCAAGCACGCCTACGTAGTACATTTTTTTTAAACAAGTCTGTGCGTCCATAACTCAAATCTCCTTCCAGCACTG
>CBCPNE010000041.1:0-4239 GCA_965120435.1 uncultured Clostridia bacterium | reverse complement strand
AAGGCAATGAACGCCTTTCCGTTTTCAAACGCCTTTGATATGTTACTCATAGATGTTTTCTCCTCTATAGCGGGCGATTGCCGCGCAGTCCTTATCTCCCCTGCCAGATATGGTGATTACTATAATTTTGCCCGCCATCTGCGGTGCGATTTTTAAGGCGTGCGCGACGGCGTGCGCGCTCTCTATGGCGGGAATAATGCCCTCCGTCCTGGCAAGGTATTCAAACGCCCGAACCGCCTCTTCGTCCGTCACGGCGGCATATTCCGCCCTGCCCGTATCGTGCAGGTACGCGTGTTCGGGACCTACGCCGGGGTAGTCCAGCCCCGCGGAAATGGAGTACACGGGGGCAATCTGTCCGTAGCCGTCCTGACAGAAATAGGACTTCATTCCGTGGAAAATGCCCACCCTGCCCGTGCTTATGGTGGCGGCCGTTTCAAAGGTGTCAATGCCGCGCCCAGCCGCCTCGCAGCCGATGAGCCTTACGCCCTTATCGCCTATAAAGTGGTAAAAACTGCCTATGGCGTTGGAGCCGCCGCCCACGCAGGCGATTACCGCGTCCGGGAGCCGCCCCTCCTTTTCCATAATCTGCTGCTTTATCTCCTTTGAGATAACGGCCTGAAAGTCGCGCACGATTGTGGGGAATGGGTGCGGACCCATAACAGAACCGAGGCAATAGTGCGTATCCGATATGCGGGAGGTCCACTCTCGCATTGCCTCCGACACGGCGTCCTTCAACGTGGCGGTGCCCGTTTTTACGGGAATAACCTCCGCACCGAGCAGGCGCATACGGTAGACGTTGAGCGCCTGGCGCACGGTGTCTTCCGCGCCCATAAATACGACGCACTCCATACCCATAAGCGCGGCGGCGGTTGCAGTTGCCACGCCGTGCTGACCCGCGCCCGTTTCGGCAATGAGGCGCGTTTTGCCCATCTTTTTGGCGAGCAGAGCCTGGCCGAGTACGTTATTTATCTTGTGCGCGCCCGTGTGGTTGAGGTCCTCTCTCTTTAAATAGATTTTTGCGCCGCCGAGGTCTTTCGTCATTTTCTCAGCATAGTACAGTCTGGACGGCCTGCCCGCGTATTCGTTGAACAGGCGGGAGAGTTCTTCGTTGAACTGCGCGTCGTTCCTGTAGTGATTGTACGCCTCTTCAAGCTCTGTGACGGCGTTCATAAGCGTTTCGGGAATGTACTGTCCGCCATAGCCGCCGAAGCGCCCGTTTGCATTTGTCATAATAAGTCCTCCTGCCTCACGGCGGCAACAAACGCCGCCATCTTTGATTTATCTTTGAATCCGTCCGTCTCTACGCCCGAACTTACGTCCACGGCGAACGGACGGAACGTGCGGATTGCCCCGCGCACGTTGGCGGGCGAAAGCCCGCCCGCAAGGAAGTACGGCCGCCCCGCACCGCGCAGCAGCGACCAGTCAAACTGTTTGCCGCCGCCCGCGCCGGAATCGAGCAGAACATAGTCGGCCGCGCTCTGCCGCGCCCTTGCAACGTCCTCTGCCGAACCTATGAGGAACGCCTTTATTACGGGTTTGCCCGTAAGGGCTTTGAGCCGCAGCACAAATTCTTCGTCCTCGTCCCCGTGAAGCTGGGCAATATCTATTACTCCGTCGCTTAAAAGCTGCGCAACCGATTGAATGTTTTCGTCCACAAACACGCCCACGGCGGCAATTGCGGGGGAGAGCTGCGCCTTGAGTTCTGCCGCGGCGGCGGGCGTTATGTACCGCTTGCTCTGCGGGGCGAACACAAACCCCGCGTAATCGGGCGCAAGCGCATTGACGGCGGCTATATCGCAGCTGCGGCTCAGGCCGCATATTTTAATCTTTGTCAAAGCGCACCTCTTAGTTCTCTCAGCATAGACTGCCTGTCGGGCGCGCGCATCAGAAGTTCGCCTATGAGCACGGCGTCGGCAGAAATTCTGCGCAGAGCTGCCACGTCCTGCGCACAGCTTACTCCGCTTTCAGAGACGAACAGAACATTCCGCGGTATAAGGTTGCGCAGTCTGCGGCTGTTTTCCGCGTCCACGGAAAAATCACCTAAATTGCGGTTGTTTACGCCTATTATCCGCGCCCCTGCCGAGAGCGCCGCCTCGACCTCGTCAGCGCTGTGCGCCTCCACCATTGCAGAGATGCCGAGGCTGTCGCATATGTGCATATATTCCTTCAACTGCTCCGCGCCAAGCAGCGAGCAGATGAGCAGCACCGCGCCCGCGCCCAACACTTTTGCCCCGTAAATCATATATTCGTCTACGGTGAAGTCCTTGCGCAGACAGGGCAGTGAGACTGCGGCCGCTATCTCTTCAAGGTATTTATCGCTCCCCAGAAACCACTTTGGTTCGGTGAGAACGGAAATACAGTCTGCACCCGCCGCCTCGTAGTCCCTTGCAATCTGCAGATAGGGGAAATCGGGGGATATAAGCCCCTTGGAGGGGGAAGCGCGCTTACACTCGCAGATAAAGGACAGTCCCTCCCCTTTGAGTGCGTTTTCAAACGCGAAGCTTCCCTTCGGCAGACTCTCCGCCATTCGCCTCATCTCTGAGGCAGACACCTCTTTTTTGGCAGCGTTTACGCGTTCGCGGGCGTAATCGGCAAGCTTGTCCAGAATGGTCATCTGCCCGTCTCCTCCTCATTGCTTACCGTTATCAGCTTTTGCAGCGTTTCAAGCGCTTTGCCGGAATCTATAATCTCTGCGGCGAGTTCCACGCCGCCGCGCATACTGTCAGCCTTTCCGCCTATGTACAGCGCCGCGCCCGCGTTGAGCAGCACGGCGTTGCGCTTTGCGCCCCTCTGCCCGCCGAGTACACTGCGCGTGATTGCCGCGTTTTCGGCAGGGGTGCCGCCGCGCAGCTCTTCCCGCGAACAGCGTTCAAGGCCGAAGTCCTCAGGGCAAATTACATACCGCTTTGTCCAGCCGTCCTTGATTTCACAGATTGTTGTGGGGGCGCAGGCGGAAATTTCGTCCAGCCTGTCCTGACCGTAGACCGCCATTCCGCGCTTTACGCCCAGTTCCGTGAGCACCTGCGCAAGAGGTTCCACGAGGTATTCGTCGTACACGCCGAGCAACTGCAAAGTCGGACCGGCGGGATTGGTGAGCGGGCCGAGTATGTTGAACACCGTGCGGAAGCCGAGTTCCTTGCGTATCGCGCCCACATACTTCATTGAGGCGTGGTACTCCTGCGCAAAGAAGAAGCACATTCCCGCCTCGCGCAGAAGCTGAACGCACTTTTCGGGGCTCTGCCTTATATTCACGCCGAGGGCTTCAAGGCAGTCCGCCGTGCCGCACTTGGAAGAGGCCGCCCTGTTGCCGTGCTTTGCCACTTTTACTCCGCCCGCGGCGGCAACGAGCGCGGACGTGGTGGAGATATTGAAGCTGTGCGCGTTGTCTCCGCCCGTGCCCACAATCTCCATTACCTCCATACCCGTTTCAACCTTTTTTGCGTGGGCGCGCATTGCGGCGGCACAGCCGGCGATTTCGTCCTTTGTTTCAGCCCGCGCGCTCTTTGTGGACAGGGCGGCAAGGAAGGCCGCGTTCTGCGTGGCCGTGGTCTGACCGCTCATAATCTCGTTCATTACGGCATATGCCTCGTCGTAGGTGAGGTCCTCTTTATTCACAATCTTTACAATGGCTTCCCTTATCACTGCATTATATCTCCTTGATAAAATTTGAAAGCATCTGCTTTCCGCACGGCGTGAGTATGGATTCGGGGTGGAACTGCACGCCGTATATCGGGTATTTTCTGTGTTGCACGGCCATAACCTCGCCGTCGTCCGCAACAGCTGTGACCTTTAAACATTCGGGAATGGTTGCAGGGTCTGCGGCGAGAGAGTGGTATCTGCCGACGGGAGTCCTTTCCGGACAGCCGTAAAACAGCGGGCAATCCCTTTCAAACGTGACGGCGGACTGCTTGCCGTGCATAAGTTCCTTTGCGTAGGTGACTGTGGCGCCGTAAGCCGCACATATTGCCTGATGGCCGAGGCACACGCCGAGTACGGGGATATTTTTGCCCAGAACTTTGGCAACCTCCATACTTACTCCCGCGTCCTCAGGCCTGCCGGGGCCCGGCGAGATGACTATGCGGTCCGGATGCAGGTCGGCTATCTGTTTCACGGTGAGTTCGTCGTTACGGATTACCTTAATGTCTGGCTCTATTCCGCCGATAAGCTGATACAGGTTGTATGAAAAACTGTCGTAGTTATCTATAAGCAAAATCATAATTCTTCCCCCTGCGCGAGTTC
>CBCPNE010000040.1:0-3141 GCA_965120435.1 uncultured Clostridia bacterium | reverse complement strand
ATTTCTCTGCTGTGCTACAAAAAGCCCTTATCGATATAGTAGAGGGATAAGTGATTATAAAGAAACGGCGAAAGATGAAACGGCCGCCGTCTGAAAAGCGTTATCGATTTGGGGTGTAATTGGGGTGTAATCTAAAAATCAATAAAAAACGCCCGATTTTGAGCTAAAATGGCTCATTTTCGGGCGCTTTTTGGTCGAGGCGACGGGATTCGAACCCACGACCTCTTGGTCCCGAACCAAGCGCGCTACCAAACTGCGCTACGCCTCGTACCCGAACATTATATTATTTTTTTATTTCTTCGTCAATTAAAAGTAAAACAAAATATAAAATCTTTGGCCAACCTTGTCCCCCAACGAGTCGGATTTATAAAAACTTGCGCGGACTGTGTAGCAAGTGACGGGAAAGCGTATTTGCAGGCAAATCTGTCGGCTTCGCGTTGAAACGCAAAAAGAACCTAACAAGGTCAGTTTGTCACAAAAAAATAATCCCCGCCAAAGGCGGGGGAATTACTGTGGAGCAGGTGACGGGAGTCGGACCCGCCGAAATCAGCTTGGGAAGCTGACGCCATACCGCTAGGCGACACCTGCATAATACTCTATAAGTCTAACATAAATTTTGCAAAAAGAAAAGCGTTTATCATATAAAATATTCATACAATATTTTATGTGAGCGATGTATGGCTAATGCCTGCATTGCCGGCAAGGCAACAAAAAAACGGAAGAAAAATTCTTCCGTTTTTTGTGGTTGAGGTGACGGGACTTGAACCCACGACCTTCTGGTCCCTAACCAGACGCGCTACCAAACTGCGCTACACCTCAATCAATGCCGAACAGCGATAATTATTATACTTAAAAAGGAGCAAAATGCCAAATGATTTTGCCCCGTTTTTAAAATTTTTTTTTATTGGTTGATAAATACTTCAACTGTCTGGAACGGCCTTGCAGGCACGGCTTCTCGCCTTGGCGTCGTTGCCTTCTGCATATCTGACAATTTCGGCCTTGATTCTTGTGTTGCCGCTCTCAAACGAATAAGAGGAGAGGGCTTTCTTCAGTTTTCTGTCGCCCATTGTGGCGCGTATCTCCTCCTGTAGTTTTTCAGCCGTAAGCAGGCTCTGTTTCAGCACTCTGCACAGTCCCGATTTATAAAAGTACTGCGCATTTTCCGCCTGGTCGCCTCGGCTTCGTCTGTTTTCAAGCGGTATAAAAAGGGTGGGTATTTTGTTTGCCATCAGTTCAAATGCAGAATTTGAACCGCATCTGGCCACTGCGCAGTCTGCGCATGCATACACGCTTGCCATATCCTGCGTGTATTCAAGCTGTACATAGCCGTATATATCGGCAGTCCGCAAGTTACCTTTTCCGCATATGTGTATAATATTATAGTCCCTGCATATGTCGGCGGCGGTGATGCGCACGCAGTCGTTTATTGCGGCGGAACCGCTTCCCCCGCCGAATATAATAACAGTCTGTCTGGCGTCCAATCCAAACTTTTCCATTGCCTTCGCTCTGTTGCCGCAGGTGATTTCGCGCCTTACGGGCGCTCCTGCGTACAGACCTCTTCTGAATTTTTCAGCAGTCTCCGGGAAGGAGGTAAGCGTTACTTCGGCGAACAGGGAGGTTATTCTGTTGGCTATTCCCGGACTGAGGTCAGATTCATGGGCAATCACCGGGATACCGAGCCGCCTTGCGGCTATGGCGGGCGGCAGGGCTGCGTACCCGCCCTTGCAGAACAGCAGGTCGGGTCGGGCTTTCAATAATATTGCCCTGGCCTGTTTTACGCTTTTAATAAGTCTGAACGGTATGGCGAGGTTGGCGATAATTTTTCCCCTTATAAGTTTTACCGCGTCAAAGCGGTAAAATTTTACAGTTTCCTGCCTGCAAATATCCCGTTCTATACCGTCTGTGCCCATATATTCGCATATATAGCTGCCCTCAAGTTCGCGTATGAGCGCGATATTTGGTATCACATGGCCGGCACTGCCGCCGCCGCAGAACATCACTTTCTTCATATCATTATTTTATTTGATTTACCCGTATAATATGAACAACTTGTCCGCTTGCAAAACAAGCGGTGCGTCTTTTTCTCACAAATTTAAAGTTGACAGTGGGCTGAAAGAGTAGTAGAATATTGTTGATATGGAGCCGATTTATATAATTTCTATTGCCGTGGGCGGTCTTATTTTTCTTCTCTTTATAATCTGCGTGTGCGTGATAGCAAAGATGCGCAAGCGCTCAGAGGAGCTGCGCGTTGAGATTGAAACTGTTTATTCTGACACCGACCTGTCAAAGATGGACTACGACATCGCCCTTTATGATGACGAAACAAGTGCAAAAATTGCCGCTATGCGCGTAAAGGACGACACTCAGGTCACCATTGACGACGTTATGGCAGATTCCGATAAGTCGGCAAAATCCCGCGCCGCCGACGAGGCAATTTTCAGCAAAATAGACGACGGAGTGGAGGAAATCTCCGGGCATTACGAGCCCGAAGACTGATTGTCGCCGTGGTAGCTATTGATTTGGATATTCTTAACTGGGTGAAAGAAACGTTTCATAGTCAGGAACGGCTTGTCTGGCTCGGTTATCTGATGAAATACATCTCGCTTCTTGGCGACGGGGGAGCAGTCAGTATAGCCGTCTGCGTCATACTCCTGATATTCAGAAAGACGCGCGGCGCAGGGGTTGCCGTCGGCTTTGCGCTTGTAATAGATTTCCTTGTAGTCAACGTCATTCTCAAAAACGCAGTGGGGAGGGGGCGGCCGTGGACTCACGACGAACTTTCCTGGGTTTCAGGTTTTTATGAACGGTACGGCATATCTCTGCCTGAGGACGCGTCCTTCCCGTCAGGGCATACGGCGGTAACTTTCTGTGCGGCCACGGTATTGGTTATAATCTACAGGGCAAAGGCAATACCTGCGGTTGTGGTGGCTTTTCTTGTAGGACTGTCGCGCATATATCTGTGCGTTCATTTCCCTACGGATGTTTTGGGCGGAATGGTTGCCGGTACGTTGTGCGGCGTTGCTAGCTATTTCTTATATAAATACGTCAGAAATCTTTCGTTCAGGCTGTATTCAAAGTATCGCTACGCGATTAAGGTGCGCGTATTCCGCGTCAGGCTGCCTGCACGCAAAAGACCTAAAA
>CBCPNE010000039.1:0-3153 GCA_965120435.1 uncultured Clostridia bacterium | reverse complement strand
GTGTTGAGGGGTTTTGGAGGGGGGGTGAAGAGAGGAGTGGAAAGGGGGGGGGGGGAAACAACCCCCCCCCCCCCGCCTCATATTAAGCGCATTTTAACTTGCCGTAGCACATATTTTGCGGTGCAATTTTGCACGCGCACGGCGCAATCGTTAACGCTGACGGTGATATTTACCGTCTGCCAAAGCCGTGTCCGCCCGAACCTGAGCCGCCGCCCGGCGTGCCGGAGGGGTTGGATATAGTGTTTGAAGAGCCCACCGTGGTTATGGTGGAATTTACGGTGAATGTGGTAAGCAGACTGTCGCCGCCGTATATAGAGTAGCTTTCGCCCTTTTTAAGTTCGGGGCAGGATATAATCACCGACTGACAGTTTCTCGGCGTTACAAAATACATTATCACGTTGCCGTCGCTGTCGCACAGGTACAGCGTGGTGTCCTTTGTTATGCTTTGAGATTTTAAAGAAAAGGATACGCAGTACTGTGCGGAAGAGGTTGAGGGGGTCTCCACCATACCCAGCGCACCCACGGCAAACACATAGCCGCCGTCTATCACGATGTCGCCGTCGGCGTCAAGCGCGGAGTCGGACGAGTTGGAAGAGCCCGCTATATACAGTTCCCCGCCGGATATGAGCATACTTCCGTTGGAGTCTATGCCGTCGCCCTCGCTGCCGATGCAGTTTACGCTTACATATCCGCCGGATATTATTATGTGACAGTTGCTGTTCGCCCTGCCTGCGGCGGTAGTGGTGCCGTCTGCGGCGTTAATGCCGTCCTCATACGTTTCAATCTCTATGGTGCCGTCCGCAATTTCTATTTTAGCGGCCTCAATTCCCTCGTAGCACTTGTCAATATCAATGCTTGTGCTATCGCCCGAAATCTGCATAAGGTTATCGGCGTGCATTGCATCGTCGCCCGATTTAAGGGAAATGGTGCCGCCCGTTATCTGCATTTCCCCGTTGGAGTGCAGAGCGTCGTCGTTGGCGTTGACGGTAATCTTGCCGCTTTCAATATAAACGAGGTAGCCGTCCCATTCAAGGTCGGTTTCATCTTTGCCCCAGTCTATCTGCCCAACCTTTATGCCCTTGCCGGAGGCGTTGTCGGAAGAGGTTTCCGTCACTTCATCGGGTGCGCCGCCGCCCGCGGTTATGTCTATGTCACTCTCGCCCGTTATATATACAAAGGTATCGGCCTGTATGCCGTCGTCGGCACTTTCAATTTCAACGGTTGCGCCGTCTATATACACATACCCGCCGTCGGAGTAGGAGGGGGTGGGCTCTTCCGTCGCTTCGTCATATTCGTCCACTTCGGCGTGCAGCCCGTCCTTCTCGGCTTTAATCTTGAGCGTAGCGCCCACAACGATTATGGAATTGCCCTTGATTCCGTTCTTGGTGGAGCTGAGTGTAAGCGAGCCGCTGCCGTTTATTATCAGGTCGCCCGCGCAGTCTATGGCGTTAGAGCCGTCAGTGTTGGTGTTTGTAACGCTGTTTTCTCCTATCAGCGTTATGGTAAGGCTGTAGTTGCTCTCAATCACCTTTTTCTTGTTGGTTACCGTTGCGTTCACAATGTAAAGCGTCACGCCCTCACACTCAACGGTTATTTTACCGTCGCTTTCGCCGGTAACGTAGTAATCGCCGGCATCTTCGATGGTATAATCGCCGCTTATCTTCGTTGCATTTTCGGGTACGCTGTCCGACCCCTCGTCAACGGTGCCCACGGCTTCCTCTGCGCTGTCGGCGCTGTCAGATGTGGTCGTCTCAGGCGTAGAGGCGGAGGAAGAGCCTCCGTCCCACAGCGAACATCCTGCAAACATACATATCGCCGCCGCAGAAACTATGCCTAAAATAAATTTTGTAGCCTTCATTCCATAATCTCCTTAAAAATTATATATAAATTATAGACTGTAAAAATGAGCGTATTTTGATATAAAATGTGACGGTTTTGTAAAAATGTGTAAAAGTAAGTTAAAAACAGGCGGAAGAGATTTGATTAAGACAATTTTCAATTAATTCTGTCAAATTCCAACGTCAGTTTTCAGCGCAGAATAATCAGTTTTTCGCGCGCTCTCGTAATGGCGGTGTACAGCCAGCGGGCGGAATCCTCCTTGAAGGCATAGCTCTCGTCAAATACTACGGCGCTCTCAAATTCAGAACCCTGCGCCTTGTGGCAGGATATGCAGTAGCCGTATTCAAATCTGTTCAGCGTGAACGCGCCAAGCGCGTTGCCGTCACCGTCAAACTTTTCAAAATAATCCCCGTGGCGGTAGCGGTAGAATCCGTCCTCAAAAATTCCCGTATCGAAGGGCACCTCTTCCGGGCAGTCCTCGTCCAAAAAGTCTGCCCTGAAGGTCATAAAGCCCATTCGCTCCCCCTCATAGTGTACTGCCCGTATTGTGCCTATGATGCCGTTTACCAGGTTGTATCGCATATCTCCGTCTATAAACTGTTCCCAGTTGTTCAGCGTGCAGATAAGCTTTTCACCTTGTGCCGGCAGGCCGGTAAGTCCCTTATAGGCGCGTATCTCTTCGTTTATCTTTGCCCTCGTCTTGTTGATTCCGCATATAATCTGTTCGGCCTTTAAAAGGTATTTTTTGCGGTATTCCGGTTTCAGTTTCCTCGCGCTCAGCACAAACGCCCTGTCGCCGTAGTTGCCGTAGGGTATGTATCTGCCCTCCATAGCGTCGCGCGCAAGCTTTATTATGGGGTTGTCCGCCTGCTGCCTGACTATCGTCCTCAGACTGAAATCGGGGGAGGAGAGGAATGTGTTCGTTCCCTCCACGGGGGACAGCTGAGCGTTGTCTCCGCATACTATCATCTTTACGCCAAATCTGACTATGTCCGACAGCACCTCGTCGGACACCATCGAAAATTCGTCCAGCACTATGAGTTTTATGTTTTTGCTTATGCTCTCCCTGCGCCTGAACACAAGTTTTTCAACTGTAACGGCCTTACCGTTTATCTCGGTTTCAACCTCCTCCGTCATAGCCTGATAAATCAGGCGGTGGAGGGTGGCGGCAGGTATGCCCTGGCGTATCAGCACGGTGGCCGCCTTGCCCGTGGGCGTTACAAACGCGGCGGAAATATCAGGTACGAGGTTTAAAACGTCGCACACGACGTGCCTCAACAGCGTGGTTTTGCCTGTGCCCGCAAGGCCTGCCAA
>CBCPNE010000038.1:0-3406 GCA_965120435.1 uncultured Clostridia bacterium | reverse complement strand
GCCGAGGCCATTGCCGAACAGACGCGCAGAAAGGCGCAGGGCGAGGCCGACGCTATATTCGTAAAGATGGACGCAGAGGCGCGCGGCGTGCGCGAAAAGCTGACAAAACAGGCCGAAGGTATGGATTCGCTGGTAAAGAGCGCGGGAACGGCGGATGAAGCAGTCAGACTGCTGATTGCCGACAAGCTGGAAGAAATCGTTGCCGAACAGGTAAAGGCAATATCCGGCGTAAAGATAGACAAAGTTACGGTATGGGACGGCGGCACAAGCGCGGACGGAAAGACCTCCACCGCCAACTTTTTATCGGGGCTTCTGAAATCGTTGCCCCCGCTTGAAGAGATATACAATATGGCGGGACTTTCGCTGCCAAAGGCCGTATCACCCGTAAAGACGCCCGAAGAAAGCGCGGATAAACCTATAAAAATATCCCTCCCCTCAGACGGCGAAAAGGGTAAAGATAAAAAGTAAAAAAGGGACATTAATATTTCCCTGACCAGAAGCGTATAGTCAAGAGCCAAAAAAATCAGGCATATATGCTGTGCAATTAAAAGCGGGGCGCAAATTTTGTGCCCCGCTTTTAATAAACATTGATTTTAAATACCTCAATACACCTTTGTCTGCAACAGGTCGCGGACGGTGCGCTTCTTTATGCGGGACATACCGCAGAGCAGGAACAGGGCGACAACCGCCGCCGTAAAAATTGCGGCGCCCGCAAAGATGAGAATATAGTGCCACGCCGCAAGCGATATAAGTTTTATGTACACAAACTCGGATATGAGCGCGCTGATTGCGACGTAGCCTGCCGCAGTGAGCGCAGCCGCCAGCACGAGCGCGACGATACCCACCACTGCCACCTGAACGAGAAGCAGTATATTGAGCTGTTTTGAATTGAAGCCGTGCGCCTTTAATATGCCGCCGCTGCGCGCAAACAGCCTTATGTATTTATCGGCGAGCAGGAACGCACAGAACAGCGTGCCCACGCATATGAACGTGACTATCACCGCAAGCAGCTTTAGCGTGACAGTCTGCAAATCTGAAATGAGTGCAATATCTTCATACGCGCCGCTGCCAACATATTCGCAGACGTAATTTTCGGTATAGTACTCCACCTCGCTCTCCGTCAGCCAGTCGGCAAAGGAGTAAATCCAGACCTTGTAGTAGCCGTATTCGGTAAACAGAGCGTTATTTGGCGAAGTTATGACCGTGGGCGTTTCTATGCCGCCGTGGCCGTTGAGCGAATAATATTCGGCGGCAATCACGCCGCAGACCGTCACGTCGTCAAACAATACCGTTGAATTTATTTTAACCGTCAGCGTTATTTTTTGGCCGAGCACCTGTTCCGCGCTCAATCCGTATTCTTCCAACAACAGCTCTGATATGCAGATTTCGTTTTCGGCGGCGGGCATGGAGCCGTAGAGCAGCTCCGTTGTGCCCAATCTGTACTCAGCCTCGCGGTAGTCGTTGCGCGTAAACAGCGATTGCCCCGTATATATGTTTAAACTATATTCGCCGTCGGCAGAGTACGATTTTTCCCCGAACAATATCTGAACATAATCTGAGGGAAGATAATCTAACTCTGTCCCTAAATCTTCGGCAGTAAACGCAGACATATTTAACCACCAAAGTTCGATTTTATCCTCGGCGGCGCAGTCAATCTCTTCGTAAGATAGGATATAGTTTGAAGAAACTTCTTCCCTCTTCATACCCTCCTGAGTGGCGAAGAGCGAGCAGGCGATTACTACAAACAGCGAAATTATAAAGGCAAACGCCACAAGGCATATGGTAAACGCAACATTCAGCCATCCGTGTGCGGCTATGTTTTTTGCCGCCGCATAGGCGTACTTTTTTAATCTATTCATGGCGAATCTCCTGTGCGACCGTGGCGGACATAGTCTTGCGGGAAAAGAGCAAGTACACGGCAACGGTGAAGACAGCAAGGGCGAAGAACGCCGCAACGGGAATATAAGCATACAGCCGCGCGGAAAACTGCATACCCATAATATCGGCGCACAACCCCATGAAGTAACTGTTGAAGGCGAGCGCGAACAGCGAGGCGACGACCGCCGCGGCGAGCAGGGCAAACAGCGCCATTCCGCAGTAAATACAGAATATGGCGAAGTTATTGCAGCCGAGCATTTTAAGCTGGCAGATATACGCCTTTCTGTGGCGGAAGCAGATATTGGCAAGCGCGCACATAAGCACCACCGAAGTGAGGGCGAACACCACCGCCGCCGCTATAAGGAACGCCGTTATAGTGGAGATATTATCGAAGTATATGTCTATCCAATAGTGAAGCACAGCTACGTACCCGCTCCTTCTCAACGCAGTGTAGGCGTTGTACATATCCATAGAGCTGTTGAAATATGCGTCTAATTCATAAAAAATATAGTCTTCATCCATGGATATGAGGTAGGCGTTGTAAGTAATGTCGTCAGAGTTTTCAGACATCCGGTATATACCTGCGACCGTGAAGGAATATTCGTTTGAATAATCGTCGTATATGGTAACGGTATCGCCGATTTCCGCTTCCAACCCTTCAGCGAACACATCACTGAGGCAGATTTGACGCGAGTCCGTGAGCCGCGTGCCGTAGGTGAACATATCCTTTTCGGCTTCAAACGCGGAAGAGGCGGCTTCGTTGAGGCATACCGCACTGCCTGAATAGCTGAATATATGCGTTACAGTTTCTAACACTTCGCCGTTTTCGTCCGTTTCGTCTTCAACGTAAATCTGATATGTAGACATCTCTTTGCCGTTTGCATAAAGCGTGGCGTACATTGTGAGCCCGTCTTCAGCGCCCAACACAAGCCTGTCCTCCAAAGCGTCCTGCACTTCGCCGTAGGAAGTATAGTATATTGTGAAATCGAAAGAATCGTACATTTCGTCTAAATTTTCGCAGATGTTGCGCGTGAGGTCTACCGCCACAGAAATCACACCGAAGAGCGCAGCCAGAAACAGCGTGAGCACGGCAAAGACTATGGCGATTGTTCTCCACAGCAACTTAAACTCACTGCCTATCAGCCACAGTAACTTCTTCATCGCCGAAAACCGCTCCGTCCTTCATAGTGATTATGCGTTCCGCCGCGTGGGCGTCGGATATGTCGTGCGTAACCATAACAACCGTTTTGCCCGATTTGTGCAGACCCTTTAACAGCGCAATTATATTCTGACTGTTGGCGCTGTCGAGGTTGCCGCAAGGTTCGTCGGCCAATATGTAGCGGGGATTATGCACCAACGCGCGCGCGATTGCCGTGCGCTGCTGTTCGCCGCCCGAAAGGGTCTTTGCCTTTTTGTGCGCCTTTTGGGCCATATCCGTGCTTTCCAAGGCCTCCATCACCTTCCTCTTTGAAGCCGCCGAAAAATCGTCCGATAAGATTAGCGGCAGGCGCACGTTGTCGAACACGGT
>CBCPNE010000037.1:0-3256 GCA_965120435.1 uncultured Clostridia bacterium | reverse complement strand
CCCCATAGACGGCGTGGCGGGCGTTATAGTGGCGCTGTTTATATTCAAGGCGGGCTGGGGAGCGGTAAAGACCACCCAGGCGCCCCTCCTCGGCAGGCCGATGAGCAAAGAGCTTGCAGAGAGCATAGACAGACTTGCGACCGAACATGAAAATATTCTGGGCGTACACGACCTGATTTACCATGATTACGGTCCGGGCAGGGCGATTGTAAGCTTCCACGCGGAGGTGCCCGCGCAAAGCAGTCTTATAGAGACGCACGCAATGATAGACCACATAGAGCGCGAAATACAGGAAAAGTTCGGCATAGAAGCGGTCATTCATATGGACCCCGTCACCGAAGACGACCAGACGCAGGCACTGAAGCAATTTATAGACGCCGCCGCAAAAGATATTAACGCGGATATAACCATACACGATTTGCAGACCGACGAAAAGGACGGAAAGAAGAACGTGTATTTTGATATGATAGTGCCCTACGGGCTCAAACTTTCAGACAGCGAAATTGAAGATGAAATGCGTGCAAAACTGTTGAAACGCGACGGCAGAATAAACGCCTTTATCCGCGTAGAACACCCCTTTATCGAGAGCTGACGCCGACGGCTATTTTATGACAACAGAAAGCGGCCCGCCTGAGCGGACCGCTTTTATACTTTTATATCGGTTGAAATCAGCCAACACGCATAGGCGCCCTGCGGGCGGCGTCTATCTCTTCCTTTGCGTACTCTTCGGCCCGGGCATATTGCTCCTGCGTTATCTTGCCCCCGTTCAGAAGCTCTTCCGCATAGCCGTCTGTCCCGACGGAGATGAACGACGAACTTTCGCCGCGGATATAGTTGAGAAAGCAGGTAAACACAGTGCGCACGTCGGTGAACAGGCTGCGCTTTTTTACATAGTCGCTGTCGGCGGCGAACATTGCCTCAAATTCGGGACGGCCGGCAAACGATAAGCTTGCGGCGGTGAATATGCCGGGACGCACAGCAAAGCGCTGTTCGTATTTATCGTCTATAAGCGTTCCGTCCTTTACGCTGAGCGGGGACGGCCCCACAAGGGACATTCTGCCCGCAAGCACGTCGAACAGCATAGGGAAATATCTTATGCCGCTGCGCGAGATATAGGAGGGCTTTCCGTCCGCCCCCCCGATATTTGAGAAGGTGTGAACGACTATAAGTTTGCCGCCCTTTCCTATCACCCAATGCTTTTCATACGCCGCGCCCGTCTTAGACTTTGCAATTAACGCGCACGCGATTAAGCACGGCGAAAGCACGATGACGAATATAAGCCCGAACAGAAAATCGAGAAAGGTCTTTGTAAACAGGCGGTAGTTGACAGCGAGGAAAAATATAATCACCGCAATGGCAACTACGGTAAAGATTGCTATCCCCCACGGACTCGTCATAAAGTCCAGAAACTCACCCATCTGTCAGTCCTCCGTAGTATCGTAAATGTCGTCCTCTCCCTCCGCGCCGCGGGAGGAAGCCTCTATGACGCTTTCAATGCGTTCAAGCACCCTTTCAAGGCCTGCGCGCGTCTGCGAGGAAGTAAGTATAACGTCGCCGCTGCCGCACCTGAGCGCCGCGGCGATATTCTTTACGCCGTTCATACCCGCCATCCGCGAAAGTTTGTCCGCCTTGGTGGCTATTACCGTGAACGGTATCAGCCCCGCGTAAAGAAAGTTGACCATATTTATGTCGTCTGCCGTCGGCGGGTGCCGCACGTCGCAAAGCGCAAACGCGTGGTCGCAGTTGGCACGGTCGGCAAAAAAATCCTCCATAAGCCGCGCCCAACGGGTCTTTTCCGCCTTGGAAACCTTTGCAAAGCCGTAACCGGGGAGGTCGGCCAGAATGAACGCGCCGAAGTCGAAGTAGTTCACAAGGCGCGTTCTGCCCGGGTCCTTTGAAACCCTTGCAAGTTTTTTTCTGTTGGCAAGCATATTTATAAAGCTTGATTTGCCTACGTTTGACTTGCCGCACACGGCGATTACAGGCTTTTCCGCCCTTATAAACTGCGCCTTGGAAGCCGCGCTGGTTATAAATGATACGTCGCTTATTCTGAGCATATCAGCCG
Source organism: uncultured Clostridia bacterium (assembly GCA_965120435.1). Taxonomy (GTDB): domain Bacteria; phylum Bacillota; class Clostridia; order Christensenellales; family Borkfalkiaceae; genus Coproplasma. The sequence goes on along the minus strand of CBCPNE010000037.1, from coordinate 1,191 downwards.
TCCTTTTTGTATTACAGTCCGACTATGGCGTTTCTGAACACCGCGCCCACGTCCTTTACGGGAATAAAGTTTATCTTGTCGCGCACGTCCTTGGGAATTTCCTCAAGGTCTTTGGTGTTATCCTGGGGGATTATGACATTTTTAACCCCCGTTCTGTAGGCGGCGAGCGCCTTTTCTTTAAGCCCGCCGATGGGCAGCACGTTGCCCAGAAGGGTAATTTCGCCCGTCATAGCCACGTCGCCGCGCACGGGCTTGCCTGTGAACGCGGAAAGTATAGCCGTGGCCATAGTTATGCCTGCGCTGGGACCGTCCTTGGGCGTGGCGCCCTCCGGCACGTGAATGTGTATGTCCGTGTTGCCGAAAGCCGAATCGTCTATGCCGTAGTTTTCGCTGTTGGAGCGTATATAGCTTATCGCCGCGCGGGCGCTCTCCTTCATAACGTCGCCGAGCTTGCCCGTGAGCTGTATTTCGCCCTTGCCGTGTATTGCGGAGACCTCTATCGTGAGCGTAGTTCCGCCAACCGCCGTCCAGGCAAGGCCTGTGGCGGCGCCCACCTCGTCCACGCGCGCGGAGTCCGCGTCCTTTTTATAGCGCGCAGGACCGAGAAGCGCGTGAAGACTTTCCGCCGTAATTCTGCGGCGCGGGGAGGCTCCCTCCGCAACCTTTACCGCAACCTTGCGGCAGATGGCGTCTATCCTGCGCTCAAGCGACCTTACGCCCGCTTCGCGGGTGTAGCCCTCGATTATGGCGCGGACGGCACCGTCTGTAAAGCTCAGGGCTCCCTCTCCGAGGCCGTTGGCCTTTGTGCGCTTGGGTATCAGGTAACGCTTTGCTATCTGCACCTTTTCCTCTTCTGTATAGCCGCTTATTTCAATAAGCTCCATTCTGTCCAGAAGGGGCGCGGGAATTGTTTCCACGCTGTTAGCCGTGGTGATGAACAGCACCTTTGAAAGGTCGTAAGGCACTTCCAGATACCTGTCGCGGAAGGTGTTGTTCTGGGCGGGGTCCAGCACCTCCAGAAGGGCGCTGGCGGGGTCGCCGCGCATATCGGATGAAAGCTTATCTATCTCGTCGAGGAGGAACACGGGATTTATTGAACCTGCGTTTTTAAGGCCGTAGATTATGCGGCCGGGCATGGAGCCTATATAGGTGCGCCTGTGCCCCCTGATTTCAGATTCGTCCTTTACGCCG
>CBCPNE010000036.1:0-8114 GCA_965120435.1 uncultured Clostridia bacterium | reverse complement strand
GAAGAGTATTGGACTCTGACGGCATTTTTGCAGGACGTCGAGGCCAGATATTCTCCTTTCAAGGCGGTATGCCAGCTCAAAAAGAGCGGAAAGAGCATAACGCAGGAGCAGGCGGAGGAGGCGGAAGCAAAGGTAAAGGCTTCTCCCTTTACGGTAAAAAAGGTTAAAAGCGGCGTTTCAAAACAGCACGCGCCCGCGCCGTTCACCACATCGTCGCTTCAGCAGGACGCTTCAAACAAGTACGGTATGTCCTCGCCGGAAACTATGCTGGTTGCCCAGCACCTGTACGAGGGTATGGACGTCGGCGGCGACCATATAGCGCTTATAACGTATATAAGAACGGACTCCGTGCGCGTTGCCAAGGAGGCGCAGGACGAAGCTCTCGAATTTATCAAAAGGACTTACGGCGAAAACTATGCGCCCGCAAAGCCCAACCATTACGCAACAAAAAAGGGCGCGCAGGACGCTCACGAGGCCATACGTCCCATCAATCTTGCAATCACTCCCGAAAGCTTAAAAAATTCCCTGGATAAAAAGCATTACAATATATATAAACTTGTGTATGACAGGTTCATCGCCTCACAGATGGCGGAAGCCGTGTACAACACTATGCAGATAGAGGCCGAATCGGCGGGCTATATATTCAAGGCGAGCGGCAAAGCGCTGTTGTTTGCGGGATATACTGCGGCGTATCAGGACGTTCCCAAGGAGAAGGACGACGAGGAAGAGGCGGCAAAACTGCTGCCTCCGCTCAGCGAAGGGGACGGTCTTAACCTGCGCGACTTCAAAAAGGAACAGAAATTCACCCGCCCGCCTTCAAGATACACGGACGCTTCCCTCGTAAAGGCGATGGAGGAAAAGGGCATAGGCAGGCCGTCTACTTACGCCTCCATAATATCCGTACTCACAAAGCGCAGATATGTGGAAAAGGAGGGCAAGTATATGGTGCCCACCGAGGTTGCGTATAAGATAACCGATATGCTTGTGCGGTATTTTACGGACATTATGGACGTGGGCTTCACCGCCAGAATGGAGGACGACCTTGACAGAATAGAGGAGGGCGGCACGGACTGGCACAAGCTTATTGCAGACTTTTACCCCTCCTTTGCAGAACACCTGAGGACGGCTTCCACAGACGGCGACGAGATGACCGACATATTGTGCGAAAAATGCGGGCATCCGATGATAAGGCGCAACGGCAAGTACGGCAAATATCTCGCCTGCTCCAATTACCCGGCGTGTTCAAACATAGTCAGCGAATCGGAACAGGAAGTGTCTGCGGTGCGCTGTCCCAAGTGCAGTGCAAACATGGTTGTAAAGAGCGGCAAATACGGCAAATTCCTTGCCTGCCCCAACTATCCTGAATGTTCTTCAATTCTTCCGATGGACGCAAAGGTGTCTGAGGAAAAATGCAAGGAGTGCGGCGGGGAAATGCTCGTCAAAAAGGGCAGGTACGGGCAGTATCTGGAGTGCGTCAGGTGCGCCGCAAAGCGCCCCGTAATTCCTCCCGACGGCAACGCGCGCGAGGGGGAAAAGACGGACGGCAAGTGCCCCGACTGCGGCAAGCCTATGAGGCGTATGCGCTCCAAGACGGGTAAGATATATTACGGCTGTACGGGCTATCCCGACTGTAAGTTTTTAAGCTGGGACGTTCCCACGGGGGACAGGTGTCCCAAGTGCGGCAAGGGCTTCCTCGTAAGAAAGGGCAAGGACATAAAGTGTTCTGAAAAGTCCTGCGACTATTCGGCCAAAGCTCCCGAACAGCCCGCGGCTGAAGATGGAAAAGATTAAGGTAATAGGCGCGGGGCTTGCCGGGGCGGAGGCCGCGTTCGGCCTCGCCCGACAGGGATTTGAAGTAGCCCTGTACGACATAAAGCCGCGCTCGGCTACGGCCGCGCATAAGAGCGGCGACTTCGGCGAACTCGTTTGCTCCAATTCGCTGAAGAGCAACGATATTTACGGCAACGCCTGCGGCCTTTTAAAGGAAGAGATGCGCATTTTAGGCTCGCTCACTATGGAGGCGGCGGAACACTCCGCCGTGCCTGCGGGCGGAGCTCTCGCGGTAGACAGGGTCAGGTTTGCGCGCTATATCACGGACAGGCTGACCTCTCATCCCCGTATAGAGGTCGTCTGTGAAGAGGTTAGGTCCATTCCGCAGGGGCGGTGCGTGATTGCAACCGGCCCGCTCACTACGGACGCGCTCGCTGCCGACATAGCGGAAAGGCTGGGCGGCGGACTTTATTTTTACGACGCCTCCGCCCCCATAGTTTCGGGCGAGAGCATAGATATGTCAAAGGCGTTCTGCGGCGGAAGATACGGCAAGGGCGGGGACGACTACGTCAACTGCCCTATGAACAGGGAGCAGTATATCGGATTCCGCAACGCGCTCGTCGGAGCGGAGAGGGCGCAGCTTCACTCCTTTGAAAAGGGAGAGATATTTGAGGGCTGTATGCCTATAGAGGTAATGGCGGCGCGCGGAGAGGATACAATGCGCTTCGGCCCGTTCAGGCCCGTCGGACTGAAGGACGGGGACGGCAATTCATACTACGCCGTGCTGCAGCTGAGAAAGGAAAATTCAGAGGGCAGCGCATACAATCTTGTAGGCTGTCAGACAAATCTGAAGTTCGGCGAACAGAAGCGCGTGTTTTCAATGATTCCCGCCCTGAAGAATGCTGAATTTCTGCGCTACGGCGTTATGCACAGGAACACATATATAAACTCGCCCGCCGTCCTCTGCGAGGATTTTTCCCTGAAGGCAAATCCGGATGTGTTCTTTGCGGGGCAGATGACGGGCGTGGAGGGGTATGTTGAAAGCGCCGCAAGCGGAATACTCGCGGCCATACACCTTTCGCGCAGATTGCGCGGTCTGCCACAGGCAATTCCGCCCAAGGAGACGGTTTGCGGCGCGCTGTCGCGCTATATTGCGGCGGAAAATGCAGATTTTCAGCCGATGAACGCCAACTTCGGACTGCTCGGCGGGGCGGAGCTTAAGATACGCGACAAGAAGGAGCGTTACAGATTTCTCGCCGAAAGGGCGATAAAATACATAAGGGAGTATAAAGAATTCATATGTCAGTAGAATTTCACGCCACTACCATATGCGCCGTAAAAAAGGACGGCGTAACCGCGATAGCGGGCGACGGTCAGGTGACGATGGGCGAAAGCGTAATTTTTAAAAACAGCGCCACAAAGGTGCGCCGCATATACGGCGGCAAAGTTGTTCTCGGCTTTGCCGGCTCGGTTTCGGACGCCTTTTCCCTCAGTGAAAAGTTTGAGGGGATGCTCAATAAATTTTCGGGCAATCTTATGCGCTCCGCCGTGGAGCTTGCCGAACTATGGCGTTCGGACAAGGTGGTGAGAAAGCTTGAGGCGCTTATGATTGTGGCCGACAAGGACACTATGCTCATAGTGAGCGGCACGGGCGAAGTGATAGAGCCGGACGGCGGCGTGTGCGCCATAGGCAGCGGCGGCAACTACGCCCTTGCGGCGGCGCGCGCCCTGATACAGAATACAGGCTATTCCGCCGAAGAAATTGCCACCAAGGCGCTTAAAATCGCAAGCGAAATATGCGTGTTCACCAACGACAACATAAAGTGCGAAACCGTTTAAGATATATAAAAAAATAATTGACCGCACATATGCCGCGTCTGAGCGGCCGTTTGCGGAACAAAAGGTGCAAGAATGAATTTATCACCCAAACAGATTGTGCATGAACTCAATAAGTATATAATCGGTCAGGACGAGGCCAAGAAGGCTGTGGCGATAGCGCTCAGAAACCGCTACAGGCGCAGTATGCTCTCCCCCGAACTTATGGAGGAGATAACTCCTAAAAATATTATAATGAAGGGCCCCACGGGCGTCGGCAAGACGGAGATTGCAAGAAGGCTCGCCAAGCTGGTCAAAGCTCCGTTCCTCAAGGTGGAGGCCACAAAATATACCGAAGTCGGCTATGTGGGCAGGGACGTTGAATCTATGGTCCGCGACCTTGCGGAGTGCGCAATGCGCCTCGTGCGGGAGGAAAAGACGGCTGAAGTAGAGTACAAGGCCCGCGCCGTTGCCGAAAGAAAGGTGGGCAAAGTGCTTGCCGAAAACAACAAGCAGGACCGCGGCGAACTTTCTAAGGAATTGTTTGAACAGAATTTTGTGGACGCCGTCCACGAGGGCAAGTATGACAACGCCGTAATAGAGATTGACGTTGCGGACGCACCCAAGCCGCTTGAACTCTCCCCCGGCACGGGCGCGGCGATAGATTTGGGCTCCATATTCGGCGGAATGGGCCTGCCCGCAAAGCGCAAGCGCCGCAAACTCACCGTAAAAGAGGCGGTAAACCTGATTATGGCAGAGGAGGCGGACAAGCTTATAGACAACGACGCCGTCAATGCCGAGGCGATAAGGCGGGCTGAAAACGACGGAATAATCTTTATAGACGAAATCGACAAGATAGCCGGCAAGGGCAATACCTCAGGCGCGGACGTCTCGCGCGAGGGAGTGCAGAGGGATATTCTTCCCATAGTCGAGGGCTGCACCGTGATGACAAAGTACGGCCCCGTAAAGACGGACTATATCCTCTTCATAGCGGCGGGCGCCTTCCACGTTTCAAAGGTGGAGGACCTCATACCCGAACTTCAGGGCAGATTCCCCATTCAGGTTGAACTGTCCTCGCTCACCAAACAGGATTTTATAGATATTCTCACCCAGCCTGAAAACGCCATAACGCGGCAGTACTCCGTGCTGCTCGCCGTGGACAACATAGACCTTAAATTCACAGACGACGCCATAGAAAAGATTGCGGAGATTTCGGTGGACATAAATTCCACGTCTGAGGACATAGGCGCAAGGCGGCTGCACACGGTAATGGAGTATCTGCTTGAAGATATTTCTTTCAACGCGGGCGGCGGCGACTATCCCGTAATTCCCGTAGAAGTCAACAGCAAGTATGTTGAAGAGCATTTGGAAAAGATTATAAAGAACCGCGATTTAAAGAAGTATGTGCTTTAATTGCGGCATACTGCCGTATGTTTTTTTGTCTGGCGGTAAAATAGCGCAAAGAATTAAAGGTGTATTATGATAAACATTCCCAAGGGCACTAAAGACGTATTGCCGCAGGATTCCTACAAGTGGCACTTTCTGGAGGAAACGGCGCGCAGCGTGGCAAAACTTTATAACTTGAAGGAGATACGCACCCCCGTGTTTGAACACACGGAACTGTTCCTCCGCGGCGTGGGCGACACTACCGACGTCGTCAATAAGGAGATGTACACCTTCAAAGACAAGGGCGACCGCTCCATAACCTTAAAGCCGGAGGGCACTGCCGGCGTGGCGCGCTCCTTTATAGAAAACGGAATGTTCGGCGGACTGCTGCCGGCAAAGATGTTCTACATAATACCCGCGTTTCGCTACGAGCGCCCCCAGGCGGGCAGACTGCGCGAATTCCACCAGTTCGGCGTAGAGGTGTACGGCTCCGCCGAACCTGACTCCGACGCGGAGGTAATTTTTGCCGCCTCGTCTTTTCTTGACAGGCTGGGCATTAAAAACGTAAAATTGCACATAAATTCCATAGGATGCAAAAGCTGCCGCACGCGCTACAATGCCGAACTCAGGGCATATCTGCTGCCCAATTTAGAAAAAATGTGCGCCACCTGCCGCGAACGCTTTGAAAAAAATCCCCTGCGCATACTTGACTGCAAAGAGGAAAAGTGCAGGGCGATAATAAGGCACGCGCCCCGCATAACCGAACTCCTCTGCGACGAGTGTTCCGCCCACTTCGGCAAGGTGCAAAAACTGCTCACGGAGGGCGGACTTCCGTTCTCCGTCGACCCCGACATAGTGCGCGGGCTGGACTACTACACGCGCACGGTGTTCGAGTTCGTTTCCAATGACATAGGCGCGCAGGGCACGGTTTGCGGCGGCGGCAGGTACGACGGACTTATAGAAGAACTCGGCGGCAACCACACGCCGGCCGTGGGCTTCGCCGTCGGGCTGGAACGCCTTTTGCTTCTGATGGAAAACACGGGCGTTCCCTTCCCCGAAGAGCCTGCGCCCGCGATATATTTTGCGGGAATGGACGAATCCAGCCGCTTAAAGGCCTTCACCCTCGCCGCCCAAATGCGCAGCGCGGGCATATCCGCCGAGTGTGACCATATGGGCAGGTCGCTCAAGGCGCAGTTCAAATATGCAGACAAAATAGGCGCAAGGTATGTTGCCGCCATCGGCGAAACCGAGCTTTCAGGCGGAGCGTGCAACGTGAAGCGTATGTCGGACGGCTCTGTGCAGTCCGTTGCCTTTGAAAAGCTTGCCGCATACTTAAAAAACAACTGATACACCGAAAGGAGAATTATTATATGAAGCAGGTAGATGAACAGCAGTTCGAACAGCTCATCGCGGGGGACAAGCCCGTCGTATGCGATTTTTTTGCAACGTGGTGCGGCCCGTGCAAGATGCTTGCGCCCGTGCTTGAAAAGCTTTCCGCCGAATATGCGGACAGGGCCGAATTTGTAAAGCTGGACGTAGACGGCGCGCCCGCGCTCTCCGCGCGCTACGGCATAATGAGCATACCTTACGTCGCCGTATTCAAAGACGGCGATATTGCCGCAAAGTCTGTCGGCTTTATGCCCGAAAGCGAGGCAAGGCAGTTTCTTGACGAAAATCTTTAAATATAAAAAGGGCGCGGCGTGCGCTCTTTTTTTGTGGCGTTTGTATGCGTTGAATGGCGCATATGCAGCGTTCTTTTAAAAAATCTGCGGCGCGTTCTCCGCGCCGTCCACAGGTGAATTATGCAGTTTGAATTTTACGTTCCCACCCGCATAATCTTCGGCGAGGGAACTCTGGAAGAGCTTAAAAAACGCCCGCTTCCCGGCAAAAGGGCGCTGCTTGTGATGTCCTGCGGCAGCTCGGCCCGCGCGAGCGGTGCGTTCGACGCGGTATATTCCGCGCTGTGCGGCGCGGGCGACCCGCCCGTAATCTACGATAAAATTTGCGCAAATCCCGTACTATCCCTCGTGAACGAGGGCGCGCGCATGGCCCGCGAGGGCGGCTGCGACTATGTTGTCGCGCTCGGCGGCGGCTCGGTTATGGACGCGGCCAAGGCGATAGCCGCGCTTGCGCCCAACGGCGAAAATTACTGGGACTTCGTAGCTGCGGGTACGGGCGGAGGCAGGCCGCTTGAAAAACCGCCCCTGCCCGTAGTGGCCGTGACCACCACGGCGGGCACGGGGTCTGAAGCGGACGCAACCGCCGTGATAACCAACCCCGATTCGGGCGAAAAGATAGGCTTCGTGCACCCCGGTATGTTCCCCGCGCTCTCCATAACGGACAGCACCCTCACGCGCGGCATACCCCCCAAACTCACGGCATATCAGGGCTTTGACGCACTCTTTCACGCAACCGAGTGCTATATCTCCGCCCGCGCGAACAAGATGAGCGATATGTTCGCGCTCACCTCTATGGAGTATATCGGCAAATATCTCGTCCGCGCCGTAAAAGACGGGTCGGATAAAGAGGCGCGCGACGGTATGTCCTTTGCAAATATGCTCTCAGGAATGGTGATGACGCTCTCCGGCTGCACGGCAAACCACGGAATGGAACACGCCCTCAGCGCGTTCAGGCCCGCAATCGCCCACGGGGAGGGGCTGATTATGCTCGCGCCCGCGTACTACGAATTTATAATTTCCCGCCACGCTTGCGACGGGCGGTTTGTGCGTATGGCGCAGGCATTGGGCGTCGGCTCTGCGGCCGCGCCTGAGGACTTCCTTGCCGCCCTCACAGAGCTTATGCGCAGTTGCGGCGTTGCACGGCTCAGAATGTCTGAATACGGCGTAACGCCGTCAGACTTCCCCGCAATGGCAAAAAATGCCAGAACTTCTATGGCGCGCGTCTTTGCCAACGAGCGCGTTCCCCTCACGGAAGAGGACGTAATATCAATATATTCCCGTGCCTACGCCTGAGGCGTCAGGGGCGGAACCGTTATTCAGAAATAAAAAGTGTGACATAAAACGTAATTATTAAAATTCACAATTCGGATACTGAAAGGCATTTTTGTATCTCGCTTTTCCGTATAGCGAATATTATCATTCCCCCGGGCCCTTTCCCTATCCCCCCGGTGCAGGAGAGGGGGG
>CBCPNE010000035.1:0-6736 GCA_965120435.1 uncultured Clostridia bacterium | reverse complement strand
TTCGCGCTCAGCTTTACCACGTTTTTGTTCAGGTATTTCCCGGCACGCATGCCGTAGTAAACAAGTTTTCTGCCCTGTCTTTTCCAGCGGCTTTTTAAATAGTAAGTCATCTCTCTTCCCTAAAAAAAGGCGCGGCAAAATTTTTACCGCGCCATAAAAATTGTATTACTTTATCTCTCTTATCCAGCCGTCGGGAGCCTCTATTGTACCCATCTGTATGCCGGTAAGCGTATCGTAAAGTTTCTTGGTGACTTCGCCCATCTTCTCCATTCCGGAGGGGAACTTTATCTCCTTTCCGTGGTCGTTTATTATGCCCACGGGCGAAATAACGGCGGCGGTGCCGCACAGTCCGCATTCTGCAAAGTCTGCAACTTCTTCAAAGGCGACTTTCCTGTTCTGCACCTCAAGCCCCAGATAGTGTTCCGCCACATAGCAGATAGAGCGCCGCGTGATTGAGGGGAGAATGGAATCTGACAGCGGAGTAACCACCTTTTTATCCTTGGTGATGAATATGAAGTTTGCGCCGCCCGTCTCTTCAACGTAGGTACGCGTGCGGGGGTCGAGGTACATATTCTCCTCAAAGCCCTTTGCGTGCGCGTCCACTATGGCGTGCAGGCTCATTGCATAGTTGAGGCCGGCCTTGATGTGTCCCGTTCCGCGGGGTGCGGCGCGGTCGAAATCTGAAACGCGTATGACTATCGGCCGTATGCCCTCTTTAAAGTAGGGGCCTACGGGCGTGCAGAACATTCTGAACTGGTAATCCTTTGCGGGCTTTACGCCGATTACCTCTGAAGAACCGAACATATACGGCCTTATATATAAGGTTGCGCCGCTGCCGTAGGGGGGGACGTAATCCCTGTTTGCGGCAACTACTTTGTCCACAGCCTCAAGAAATCTCTCCCTGGGGAATACGGGCATCTCCAGTCGCTTTGCGGAATTTTCCATTCTCTCGGCGTTCAGGTCGGGGCGGAAGGTTACAATTCTGTCGTCCGCCGTGGTGTACGCCTTCAGTCCCTCAAAGCAGGTCTGCGCATACTGCAAAACGCCCGCGCACTCTGAAAGCACCACTTTGTCGTCCTCTGTAAGCGTGCCTTTGTCCCACTTGCCTTCCTTAAAGTTGCTCACATAGCGATAGGGAGTCTTTATATAGCCGAAGCTCAGGTTTCCCCAATCAAGATTTGCGCTCATTTCATTGCCTCTTGAATAAAGATATAAGATTTTGTAATAATTATACAACCGCAGGTTTTGCTTGTCAATTATGTTAATTGACGAAATTGTCATATTGTGTTAAAATGGCGGCAAGCGGAGGGAGAGGCCATGCCTGAGATTACGTCAATAGAACCGCAGAAGCGGGACAAGAACCGTTGCAGCATATTCATAGACGGCAGATTTTACTGCGGGCTGACGCTTGAAACTGCCGTAAAGTACCGCCTGAAGGCGGGTATGCATGTGGAAAAGGCCTTTCTGGACGAAGTTCAGCTTGAGACGGAAAAGAGTACGGCGCTTGACAAGGCGCTCACTCACATATCTGCCTCTATGAAAACGGAGAGGCAGATTAGGGACTTTCTCAACAAAAAGGGCTACACCCGTGCCGTATGCGAATATGTGATTGAAAAGATGCGCTATTACGGTTTTCTGGACGACTACGCCTACTGCAAGGCGTATATATCGGGCTGTACGGGCCGTGGCAAAAAACTTCTGGAGGCCGACCTCATAAGGCGCGGAGCGGAGCGCGGAGCTATAGAGCGGGCGCTGTCTGAATGTGAAGAGGACGCGGAGGAGGCGCGTGCCGTTGCCGATAAGTACCTCCGCGGCAAGGAGCGCACCAGGGAGAATCTGTACAGAGCGATGAAGTATCTCGTTTCGCGCGGGTACAGTTATGACGCGGCAAAAAGGGCCGTCGGAGAGGGCTCCGATGAAGATTATTGAACTTGACTGCACGGACAGCACTAACGAATATCTCAAGCGCGAAAATCTGCCGTTTGACGTGGCCGTCGTCGCCGCAAGGCAGACGGGCGGCAGGGGCACCAAGGGCAGGAGTTTTATCTCCGAAGAGGGCGGGCTGTACATCTCCGTGCAAAAAATACACAGGGATATGCCCGCTTCACGGGCGTTTGAAATAATGACGGACGCGTGTACGGCCGTGTGCCGCACGCTTGAAAGTTTCGGGTTCAGCCCGATAATCCGCTGGCCAAACGACGTGCTTGTAAACGGCAGAAAAATATGCGGCACACTCATTGAAAATACGCTTTCATCGGGGTATATATTGCGGTCAATCGTCGGGATAGGACTTAATGTGAATAACGTTCTGCCTGCAGATTTGCAGCCGTTTGCCACCACAATGTCGGCCGAGGGCGGGCGGATATACTGCGTTTCCGACGTGCGCGGCGCGCTTCTCGATAATCTTGAGTTGCGTTGCTCCATAGCCGATTATAAGAGTTATATAGACTGGCTGGGTTCAACCGTCGCTTTGCTGCGCGGCGATACGCAGGAAGAGGCTGTGGCGGTGGATATTTCCGCAGACGGCAGACTTGTCTGCAGAAGCGGAGGCGTAACTTTTTCCGTCAGTTCGGCCGAGGTATCATTGAGAATTAAGGGCGGCTGAGCCGCCCGAAGGGGATATATGCAGAGATTTCTGACTTCCGCGCAGATGCGCGCGGCTGACAAACACACTATAGAGGTACTTGAAGTGCCCTCTCAGGAGCTTATGAAGCGCGCGGGTGAGGCTGTGACGAGCGAGGTTGCGGCCTGTGCCGGGGCGGACGAGGTCATAACGGTAGTCTGCGGCACGGGCAATAACGGCGGCGACGGCTATGTGTGCGCTCAGAAGCTGTGGGAGAGCGGATTCAAGGTTTGCGTCTATGCCTTTGACGGCAATCTTTCCGAGGATTGCGCGCGCGCAAGGGCGGCATATATGGGGGAATATACCAAAGAAATCGGCGGCGACGTAATAGTCGACTGCATTTTCGGCACGGGGCTTACGCGTGAGGTGGGCGGCAAGTATGCCGAGGTCATAGACGCCATAAATTCAAGCGGCGCCTTAATCATATCTGCGGATATACCCAGCGGACTTTCCGGCGACGGCGGCAAGGCGCTCGGCATAGCCGTCAGGGCGGATAAAACCGTGGCGATAGCGGAGTATAAGACGGGCTTTGTTTTGAACGACGGCTTTGACTGCTGCGGCACGATAGTCAGAAAAGACATAGGAATATGCCCCGACGAAAGCAATTTTGCAGAGGTGTACGAGGACCGCGACATAGCCTCGTTTTTCCCCGTCCGCCCGCGCAATTCGCACAAGGGTTCATTCGGCACGGCAACGCTGGTCTGCGGCAGTCCGCGGTATGTGGGCTCCGCCGTGCTTTCGGTGTCCGCCGCGCTGTGCAGCGGGTGCGGATACGTGAAAGCCGTATGCGCGGACGAAGTAAAGGCGGCGATTGCTCCCGTCTGCCCGCAGACGGTATTTTCCCCGCAGTGCGACCTCTCCTCCGCGGCCATAGCCATAGGAATGGGCTGCGGTCAGTCGGCTGAACTTTATGACAGAATAACCGACCTGTTAAAGACTTACGAGGGCACGCTCATAATAGACGCCGACGGCCTTAACAGCCTTGCAAAGTACGGCGTCGATGTGCTCAGGGATAAGGCGTGCAAGGTTATAATAACGCCGCACGCCAAAGAATTTTCAAGGCTCTCCGGCATAAAGGTGGAGGACGTGCTTGATGACCCCGTCTCCTGCGCGCGGGAATTTTCCGCCGAATATGACGTGATTACCGTGCTTAAGGGAGCGGGAACGGTTATAACCGACGGAGAACGCACGGTGATAAACGCAAGGGGGTGTTCCGCCCTTGCAAAGGCGGGCAGCGGCGATATGCTTGCAGGTTTTATGTGCGGCAGCGTCGCCCGCGGGCTATATCCCTTTGACGGCGCGGTGTGCGCCGCCTACGTTCTTGGCGCGGCGGCAGAACTTGCCGCAGGTGAATTTACCGAATATTGCGTCACGGCAGGCGGAGTGCTGAAAAAAATACCTGTCGCAATCAGAAATATAACGCTCTGACCGGTATAAAAAGCCGCCTTATGGCAACAATAAATTTAAGGCGGTTACATATAATAGAATATAGCAAATATATTATGGCTGCCTTAAGTGAGGTTGATATGAACGTCAAGCGCGGTGAACTTTACTACGCCGACCTGTCTCCCGTTGTGGGCAGCGAGCAGGGGGGAGTGCGACCCGTCCTTATAGTGCAGAACGACGTGGGCAACAAGTATTCCCCGACCATAATTGCTGCGGCGGTTACAAGCAAAATCAATAAGGCCAAGCTGCCTACACATATAGAGCTGCCCAAAAGCACTTACGGGCTTGTAAAAGATTCTGTTATTCTTCTGGAGCAGATACGCACGCTGGATAAGCGCAGGCTTAAAGAGCGCATAGGCGAACTCAATGAAAACACAATGCACAAGGTTGACAACGCTATTCTGATAAGCCTCGGCTTCAATATCAATCAGCAGTAATCGGGTAGGGCGACATCGTCTTTAAATGTGAATTTCAAACAGCGGCTTGCAGCCGCTGTTTATTTTTACGCCGCTATATCCGTGCAATCGGAAACTGTTGGTATCCGCCGTGCCTTACGGCGGCGTAAGTTATAGTTTTTTGCGCGGCGGATATTAAACTCTGCCGCGCGGCATATTTCCCCATTTTACCCCTTAAAACAGCATATAACGGCGCGTTGCGGCATATTAATTAATTGTACGGCGGCCCGCAGCCCTGCGCGGCGCGCTTTTTTTCGCCGGACGGCTGCAAAACGGGGCCGAAGGTTTTTCAGGGGGAATGTGAAATGTCTGAAAAATATGTGTGGGAATACATAGCCGAAAGGGTATCGGACGAGGCGCGCTATATACGCGAGACGGGCGCAACGGTGCGCGCCTGCGCCGTTCATTTCGGTATAAGCAAATCTACGGTACACAAGGATATGACCGAAAGGCTTAAGGACGTGGACGCCGGGCTGTATGCAGAGGTGAGGCGCGTGCTCGATAAAAATCTTTCGGAAAGGCACATAAGGGGCGGCATAGCCACCCGTAACAAATACCTTTCAGCAGAAAAAAGGTGCTGCCAATGCGCGTCTGACGGGTGCGACTGCCGCGGTTGCGCGGCTCACAGGTGTTGACATAGCGGAAAATGCGCGCCGCCCATTGCGGGCGGCGCGCATATTTTATGCCCGCAAAGGGCGTGGAATACGTTGGCTGCGCTGCCTGAAAAATCCGTAATATTACACAAAACTTTAATACAAAAAAAGTGCGTTAAAATTTGTAAAAGCGCCGCCCGTATGTTATAATACGGAATGGAAAAACACATTTTGCATGGCGCGGCAGCCGCGCGCGGACAGGGTGTTCTGCCCGCATATGACGGTAAAAAACGGTAAAATATGGCTAAACTTATGGGAATAGACGTCGGCTCAACCACGGTCAAGGTGACTGTGGCGGAACAGGACGGCAGGGTATTATATAAATCTTACGAAAGGCACTTCGCGCGGGTGCGCGAAACGGTTATCGAAGAGCTTAAAAAGATAGCCCGCGACTTTGACGGCGAGTTCAGCGTATCCATTACGGGCAGCGCGGGGCTCGGACTCTCCCAGCGCAGCGGCATAAACTTCGTGCAGGAAGTCCAGGCCGCGTTTGTTGCCATACGCCGCTATTATCCCGACGCGGACGCGGCGGTGGAGCTGGGCGGCGAGGACGCAAAGATTATCTTCATAACGGGCGGCACCGAACAGCGTATGAACGGCAGCTGCGCGGGCGGCACGGGCGCGTTTATAGACCAGATGGCAACGCTTCTGAATATCTCCGTGCAGGAGATGGACGAATACGCCCTTCAGGCGGAAAAGATATATCCCATAGCCTCCCGCTGCGGCGTGTTCGCAAAGTCAGATATTCAGCCCCTCATTAACCAGGGCGCAAAGAAGCAGGATATTTCCGCGTCAATCTTTCAGGCCGTTGTGGACCAGACGGTTTCAGGCCTTGCGCAGGGCAGAAGGATAAAGGGCAAGGTACTCTTTCTTGGCGGGCCTCTTTACTTTTTGAAGGGTCTCCGCAGGGCGTTTGTGCGCACGCTCAGGCTCTCCGAAGAAAACGCAGTATTCCCGGAGGACGCGCCCTGCTTTATGTCAATAGGCGCGGCACTCCATTCGGTGGGCGTAAAGCCTGTGTCCATAGCGGAAATCATCGGCCGCATAGAGAGCGCGGAGGGCAGCGACGAGGTAGTAACGGGCGAACCCCTGTTCAAGGATAAGGAGGAGTACGCGGCGTTTGTAAAAAGGCACCGTGCAACCGACCTGAAGTTTGCAGACATAGCAAATTACACGGGCGACGCATACCTCGGCATAGACAGCGGCTCTACCACCACAAAGCTCATATTAATCACGCCGGACAGCCGCATACTGTATTCGCACTATCAGTCAAACAACGGCCAGCCCGTGGATATAATAGTGGACAAGCTTGCGGAAATTTATAAACTTTCCGCCGGCAGGATAACCATCAGGGGCAGCGCGGTGACGGGCTACGGCGAAGACCTTATAAAGGCCGCGATAAAGGCGGACTTCGGAATAGTGGAAACGGTGGCGCACTTCAAGGCCGCGCTGCACTTCAACCCCAACGTAGACTTTATCATAGACATCGGCGGGCAGGACATAAAGTGCTTCAAAATCAAAAACGGTGCAATAGATTCCATAATGCTCAACGAGGCATG
>CBCPNE010000034.1:0-5155 GCA_965120435.1 uncultured Clostridia bacterium | reverse complement strand
ACGGAAAAGAGTATGCCGCCCGCCTCAGTCTTTAGGCCTGCGCTCTCCGAGAGGGCGTTCATTATTGCCATTGTACCCTCCCTCTGCGCAACAATCAGAAGCATTTCCGATTCCTCCTGAATGGATATGCCTATAAACTGTTCGGCCTTGGCGTTGTTTATAGAGCGCGCGCGCAGGATAGTTCCGCCCGCCGCGCCGGCGTTTCTTGCCGCCTCCATTGCGTCGTCCACATAGCCTGCGGCAACTTCGGCGATTATAAGGTCGTAATTGCGGTCTTTATCTTTCATTATCTTTCTCCCGTCAACAGTTTTTGAAGCGGCGGCCGACAGTATGCCGTTTGCCACGATTTCCGACACCGCAGAGAGCGGTACAGTGAACGATATGCCGCGACCCACAAGGTACAGCGACATCTTTGTGCGGATTTCATTCAGAATGGCTTCTTCGTCGCTTTCAGGTATCACAGAAAACATTACGGCCTTTTCGCTTGTGCCTATACCGAGATACCTTAAAACTGCACTGCGCGCAGTGCCCATACCCATACAGGAGAACGTAAGCGCGACTGAAAAGTCGTTTAATATTTCTGTGAGCGTTTCGTCGTCGCCGCGGTTGACTATGCTGACAAGAAGTTTTGCCCTGTTGGGGCGCAACGCGGGTCTGGAGGACGACTTTGCCGAGGCAGACGCACGCTTTGCGGCGGTTTTTGCTACGTTATTCTTTGCCATATCAGTCTACCTCGTACTGAATAATTCTGTCGTCTATCGTGAGGAAGGTTCGCTTAATTTTGCTCGTCTTACGCTTGTAGAGTATGCCGAATATCTGAATGGTTATAAGCGGCATAAGCGCAACGAACGCAACGCAGCCGAACGCGTCGGTCATAATCGCATCAGCACCGGATATTACCGTACAAGCACCCGTTGCCATAGGAATAACGAATGCTGAAACCATTGCGCCGGAGGCAACGCCGCCGGAGTCGAACGCTATACCCGTGAAAAGTTTTGGCGAGAAGAACGTAAGAACAAGCGCTATCACATAGCCGGGAACGAGTATCCACATTATATCTATTACACCGGTAACAACCCTGAGCATTGCAAAACCTAACGCCACGCTGACAGATATGCCGAGGGCGAGCTTCATAGAGCGCGCCTTTATCGCACCGGCGCTCATACGCTCTACCTGTTTATTGAGGACGTGTACGGCAGGCTCCGCCGATACCATAAAGTACCCTATCAACATAGCAACCGGTATGAGAAACCAGCCGTCAAGGAAAGTGCCCAGCTCCTGACCTATTATTGTGCCCATAGGACCGAAACCTGTATTCGCACCCGTTAAAAAGAGCGTGAGACCTACAAAGGTTATCACTAATCCTACAACAATGCGTACCATCTGGCGCTTGTGGAAGGAACGTGTTATAAGCTGGAACAGCAGGAAGAACGCTACAATGGGTGCAAGCGCTATACCGACCTCTTCGGCAGATGTGCCGAGGCCAACACCAAATTCCAAAAAGGCGTCCCTGGTTGCCGTGCCGTGGTCAGCTGTTGGTGTCGTATATTCCGCGCCGGTAACTATGCCGAGAACGAGAACGGCGATAATGGGACCTATGGAGGAGAGCGCGACGAGACCGAAGGAGTCGTCTTTGCCCTCTTTATCGCTTCGGATAGAGGCAACGCCCACGCCGAGCGCCATTATAAACGGAACCGTCATAGGACCTGTAGTTACGCCGCCGGAGTCGAACGCAACAGCATAAAAGCTAGAGTCAACAAAAATAAAGGCAATAAGAAATGCTATAACATAGAATATTATAAGCAATATGGAAAGCCTTATTTTAAGCACTATCCTGAGCATTGCAATAGTGAGGAATATACCTACTCCAACCGCAACCGTTATAATTAATGTCCGGGACAAATCACCAAAATAACCTGCAAGAATCTGAAGGTCCGGTTCGGCTATCGTCACTATAATGCCTATTACAAGAGAAACGAGGGCAATCAGCCATATCTTGCGCGAATGGGTGACTACGGAGCCTATCTTTTCACCGATGACGAGCATTGACATATCCGCGCCCATATTGAAGCCTGCCAGCCCCACCACAAGCAGCACAATGCCTATAAGGAAAAGCACGAATGAATATGTATCCACATTAAGAATTACAGCAACTAATAATATTATCAGCGCTATGGGCAGTATGGAGGAAACAGATTCCCTGAGTTTTTCTTTGAAGGCAGTTTTCATCTTTGCTCCGTATTAATGCGTATTGACTGACGGCGCCCGCGCGCCGGATATTGCTAAAAAAATTTGTTGCATTATATCATATATGCGGCATAATTGTCAAATACCAACAACTATTCCGCGGCGCGGCAACTCTTCACAAATGCGGAAAAGATTGCGCGGCTGTCCGCGTTGACCATATAGTCAAATTCGGGATGCCACTGCACGGCGTGCAAAAAGCGCGCTCCGGGAAGGTACACTCCCTCCGTGAGCCCGTCCTCCGACACAGCGGAAACTCTGAGGCAGGGGGCCACATCTTTTACCGCCTGATGGTGATAGCTGTTTACCTGCGCGCAGTCCCTGCCGACGATGGCCGCAAGCGGCGACCCGACGGGGAAAGTCACTCCGTGAACGGGCCTGTCGTAGGGCGGTGTCATACAGTGGTTTACGCCGCCTGCGTGCTGTGCGGGCAGGTCCTGAAAGAGCGTGCCGCCCAGCGCGGCGTTTATGAACTGTATTCCGCGGCATATGCCGAGGAGCGGCATATCACGCTCTACGCACCTTTTCAGAAGGTACCTCTCCTCCCCGTCGCGTTCGGCGCTTATCTCGCCGCACACGGGGAGCCTGTCCTGACCGTAGATTGCGGGGTTTACGTCCTGTCCGCCCGTAAACAACACGCCGTCGCACAGGGAGAGCGCCCTTTCAAGCTCCTCCTCATCGCGCGTGAGCGGCAGAACTACGGGCAGCGCGCCCGCCTGTTCAAGCCCCTTAAGATACCCCGGAAGCATCCATATGCTGTTTTTTGAATAATCGTAAAGCGGCGTTACGCCGACCACGGGCATATCCATAAAAAGCGCTCCGTCCAACACGGTTAATATTATCACAAACGCAGGGCAAATTCCAAACGGAAACGCCGTCTGCGCGCCGCGCGGCGGTATAGAGAATTTTTATCCGACCGTTAAGCAGAACTTATATTTCAATACAAAAAGCGGAGAGACAGAATTTTTCTGCCGCTCCGCCGCAAAAAGTCCGCTGTTGCCGGAAGGCCGCCCTGTTTTATATCTGACGGATAATATCCTTCCTGAGTTTATGTATAATCTTCTTTTCAAGGCGGGATATATAGCTCTGCGATATGCCCAGCGCGTCGGCCACGTCCTTTTGGGTCATCTCCTCCCCGCCGTCCAGCCCGAAGCGCATCTTCATAATCTTCTGTTCGCGCAGGGGCAGTTTTTTGAGTGAATTTTTTAAAAGTTCGCGCTCTACGCCGCCCTCTATGTCTGAATAAACGGCGTCCGCGTCCGTGCCCATTACGTCGGAAAGCAGCAGTTCGTTGCCCTCCCAGTCTGTATTCAGCGGCTCGTCAAAGCTTATCTCCTGCTTTATGCGGGACATCCGCCTGAGATACATCAGAATTTCGTTCTCTATACAGCGGGAGGCATATGTGGCGAGCTTTATATTCTTTTCAGAGCGGAAGGAATTTATCGCCTTTATGAGCCCTATTGTGCCTACGGATACAAGGTCGTCCCCGTCTATGCCCGAACCTTCAAACTTTTTGGCTATGTACACCACAAGCCGCAGGTTGTGTTCCACAAGGGCGGCCTTAGCCTTTTCGTCCCCGCTCTCCAGAAGG
Organism: uncultured Clostridia bacterium; assembly: GCA_965120435.1. Classification (GTDB taxonomy): domain Bacteria; phylum Bacillota; class Clostridia; order Christensenellales; family Borkfalkiaceae; genus Coproplasma. The sequence goes on along the minus strand of CBCPNE010000034.1, from coordinate 1,320 downwards.
CTTATCTTAATGCTCTCCTCCTCCTGTGAATAGGGCAGGGGCAGAGCCTCCGTCCCGCAGATGTAGTCGAGCGTATTGCCGCCGAACAGCAGTGCAAGCAGTCTTTTCAATTTTTGCAACATATCAGTTTTCCTCCGAGAGGTCGGGATGCAGCACTACGCGGTCCGCGCCGCGGGGGCTTATCCCGATTTTCACGCACTTTATTGTATGCAGATTTTTGCCGTTATATATCTCTAATTTGTCCGCGGTGAAAATTTTTATCCGCCTGCTGCCCGCCACGGTGTGTACCTTTACGCTCTCCGAAAGGCTGTCCACGTCCACCAGCGCGCACGCTGCAGACAGCGGTATCACGCTGACGGGCTGTCCCCCGCAGTAAACTCTGTTTCCGCTGTCGAAAAAGCCCTGTCCCTCCACGCTCTTGCCGCCCACGTACAGGACGCACCTCAGCATTGCGCGGGAGTGCCGCGCAGTGAACTTTTTGGCGAAATACCTGCACGCAAGCACAAGGCACAGGGCGGCGAACGCGGGTATGCCCACAGGCACGGAAGAGATTATATATCCTCCGCCGCTGTTGTAACTTATTCCCGCGAGGGAAAACACTGCTATAAGCGCACCGCCGAGGAGAAACGAAATCCCCATAAACGCGGCGGAAAACTTGCACCAACCCTTGAAAGAGGAAAATCTGCCGGCAAGCGAGGCGAGGGCCAGCCCCGATAAAATTTTTACCGCTATTGCGGGCGCGCCTGACAGACCGAACAGCGGAAAGACAATCGCAAAGCACGCGCCCAGCGCAGAGGCGGCGGCTATGCGCCTGTATGAGCAGCCGTTCCTGCATATGAACTTTGCGCAGGCAAAGAGCGTGAAGTCCATACAGAAGTTTTCCGCAAGGGCAAATTCCACATATACCTGCATAACGGCAGTATAAGTCCGCGGCACGGGCGTAAAAGATAAAATACGGGCGGAATTTGCACTATTTTGAAAAGTCCCCCGCGCATAGACTGCGCGGGGACGGGTTGTCGAAAGCGGCAATGTTTTAAAAAATATTCCGCAGATGATGTAAGCGAGATACATTCTGCCGTTTCCGCTTACGCGGAGCCTCGGCAGAGTGTCGTCACTGCGTTCCTCGCGCGACTCCGCTCCCGTTGGTCGCTCCGATTTGCGGTTTCCCGCGAGCGGGAGCCTTCCGCAAAGTGTCGTCGCTTACGCTCCTCGCGCAGTATGACATAAAGATATTAGCGGCGCTGATGATAAGCAGTGAATGTACTAATCGATTGCGGCACACCGTATTATGTCATCTTGACCGCACGCGTATGCGGACGA
>CBCPNE010000033.1:0-5287 GCA_965120435.1 uncultured Clostridia bacterium | reverse complement strand
CACCGCACGTCCCTTGTTCACTATCAGTTTTACATATTCAAAGGCGGTCTGCTCCCGCAGGGAATCACCGCTTCTGAGGGCAAGGTCCACATCGCCCATTGCATAGCTGTCCAGTCCGGCAAGCTTTCTTTTTACGCGCCCGCTCTTTTCCCCGTCCGTTTTAACGCTTATAACTTCGGTGTCAAAGCTCAGCTGTCTGTTTTCCTGGGACGTGATTATAGCGCCTTCTTCGGCAAAAGCGTCAAATACTGCGGTATAAAAACCGTCCGCAGAGCCGTCCGTTATAAATATTTTCATAGTTCACCCGTGAGGGCGCTGTAAGCGGTGGCCGGTTCTGAAAATAGCGAAAGCTGTTCGGCGCACCTGCTCTTTTCGTCTATGAGCAGGGCGGCCCTGATTTCGCCGTTTTTTTTCGCGCCGTAAAATTTGCCTTTGCAGGTTATAAAGTGGCGCGCCCTCTTTAATACTATGCGCATTTTTGCAAGATTATCAAAGTCGAGTGCGGAAAACTTTCTTGCCTCAATAATTCTGTAGGCGCTCTTTGCGCCTATGCCTGGCACGCGCAGCAATACTTCCAGAGGCGCGGTGTTTATTTCAACGGGAAAAAGATGTAAATTTTTGAGCGCCCACGCGCACTTGGGGTCGTATTCGGCGCAAAGGTTTTCGCCCTCTCCGCATATCTCGCTCACGTCAAAGCCGTAGTAGCGTATCAGCCAGTCTGCCTGGTACAGCCTGTGTTCGCGCAGCAGCCCCGCGGGCGTGGCGGGCAGAAGGGGACTCTGAATTACGGGAATATAGGAAGAGTAGTAAACCCGCTTCATTCCCATCTTTCTGTACAGGTATTCGGTAAGGCGCAGAATCTGCCCGTCGCTTTCAGGCGACGCGCCTACAATCATCTGTGTGGTCTGCCCGGCGGGTATCACTCTGCCGTGCTTCACCTTATTTTCCTTATCGTAAAAAATCGCCGATTGCAGTTTCTTCATCGGCGTAACAAGGCTGTCCTTTGTCTTTTGCGGCGCAAGCAGTTTCAAGGAGTTTTCAGAGGGAAGCTCTATGTTGTAACTCATTCTGTCCACATATTTTGCCGCCTTAAGCGCAAGCGCCGTATCTGCGTGCGGTATGCCTTTCAGATGAATATAACCGTTAAAGCCGTACTGCTTCCTGAGTTTTATTACAGTATCTGTCAGCAGTTCCATTGTCCGGTCTGGCGACGAAAATACGGCGGAGGAGAGGAACAACCCTTCAATATAGTTGCGTTTGTAAAATCCGATAGTGAGTTCGCATATCTCGTCAGGAGTGACGCTCGCGCGCCTTACGTCTGCCGACCTCCTGTTAGGACAATATTCGCAGTCGTACAGGCAGGCATTGCTCATCAGTATTTTAAGCAGCGAGATACACCTCCCGTCGGGGGTAAAGGAGTGGCATATCCCCCCGACGGAAGCGTTGCCCAGCCCGTCTGCGGTGTTCGCGCGTTTTGAGCCCGACGACGAGCAGGATACGTCGTATTTGGCGCTTTCGGTTAAAATTTCCAGTCTTTCTGCGTCTAACATAATATGTATCCCGACAAAAAATGTCTGCGGCGGCCGCGGCAGTAACCCGAATAGCCGCTCGGCCCTTACAAACATTTGTTTAAATTTATTATAGCATTGTCTCTCGCGTTTGTCAAACATTTGTTTAAAAAATAGCAAATAAATTTTTTACGGAGCTGATGTTCTGGAGAGGGGGGATTTTTTCACTCATATTTCATTGTGGCATAAATTAAATCTAATAATATTGTGTTAAATATGTTTCAACTGTAAGTTTACGCGGTTAAAAATAAACAGAAGATATTTTATAAAGGCGGAGATAAATTATGAAAGTACTTATTGTTGACGATGAAGAGATGATAAGGAATGTACTTAAGGAGTATGTTGAGTTTGAGGGCAACGAAGCGTATGAGGCTGAGGACGGAATGGACGCCGTGCGTATGTGCCGCGACGAGGACTTTGACATTATTCTTATGGACGTAATGATGCCCCGCCTTGACGGTTTTTCCGCAGTCAAAGAGATTCGCAAGTTAAAGGACATTCCCGTTATAATGCTCTCTGCACGCGGCGAGGAGTACGACAAGCTCTTCGGGTTTGAAATAGGCGTGGACGACTATGTCACAAAACCCTTTTCACCCAAGGAAGTTATGGCCCGCATAAATGCCATTACAAAGCGCCGCAATCGTAGCGGCGACGAACCCAAGAACGATGTTTATAAGTTTGAGGGACTTACCATAGATATGGCGGGCAGGAATGTCTATGTGGACGGCGAAAAGGCCGAACTTACCCCCAAGGAGTATGAAATACTCTTCTATTTTGTAAAGAACAGGGGCATAGCTCTCACGCGTGAAAAACTGCTGACTGACGTGTGGGGATTTGACTTCTACGGTGACGACAGAACTGTGGACACTCATATCAAGATGCTCCGCAGCAACCTTAAACAGTACAGAAAATTTATTGTTACTTTAAGGGGATTAGGATATAAATTTGAAGTCTGAACGCAAAAGTTTAAAACGGATAAGAAGCCTCAATCTGACGCTGTGGAAGTATTTCTGTTTCTTTGCCCTGTTTATTATACTGCTGATAGGCGTTATCTGCTACTTTGTAGTTGAATATTCATTCACAAACTTTATGCAGCGAAAGGTGAGCGACGTCGGTAACGAAATAAGCGAAACTTTAAGCAACAGCTCTCCGAACATTATGTCCGAAGCGGAAAGGATGAATCTGTCGCGGACTGTGGAGGAGATTTCATTTGAAAACAACGTAAACGTCGCAGTAATTACCAACGAGGGTGACATTATCATTCCGGTCCGGAATGAGTTGGCTCAGGGTGAATTATCATACTGGCGGGACATAGTGGATACGGTGCGCGATAAACTCAGCGGAGCCGATAGCGGCCCCGTGCTTTTTGTTGTGGAGAATACTTACACCTATGCCGACTACACGGACTTCGGCGCGGTGAATTCTGTACCGAACTATATTGTCGTGCGTTATTCGTTAGACGTGGCTAGCAACGCTATGAGCGATGTTCAGCGGATAATGATAGTAGTGGGGATATTTGCCATTATCATATCGTTCCTGATAGCCTATAGTATGGCACAGAAAATATCCGACCCCCTGAAGAGCCTGACAGCTACGGCAGACAGGATGGCAAAGGGAAACTATGGCGTAAACTTTGCCTCTACCGAATACCGCGAGATAGCGCAGCTTTCGGATACGCTCAATTATGCCTGTTCGGAGATAAAGAAGACGGATACTTTCCAGAAAGAACTTCTTGCAAACGTATCGCACGACTTAAAGACGCCCCTCACCATGATAAAGGCGTATGCTTCTATGATAAAGGAAATTTCTGGCGACGACCCTGAAAAGCGCAACAAACACCTTCAGGTGATTATAGACGAGGCAGACAGACTTGCCGGGCTTGTGAACGACGTTCTGAATATGTCAAAAATAAGTTCTGATATGAATCAGATAAACAAGAAGGTGTTCAACCTCACTGATTTCATGTACGGAATTAGGCAGAAGTTTGAATATCTGCGCGACATTCAGGGCTATGAATTTTTTGTGGATATAGATTCCGACCTGTACACCTGTGCAGACGAGGCAAAGATAGGTCAGGTGTTGTATAACCTGATATCCAATGCGGTCAACTATACGGGTGAGGATAAAAAGGTGTATGTCAGCCTGAAATCAGACATAGACGCCAACCGCATCAAGTTTACCGTGCGCGATACCGGCAAGGGTATTTCAAAGGAAGATTTGCCGTCAATCTGGAACAGGTATTACAGGGTCAAGGAGGAACACGCCCGCCCCGTAAAGGGTACGGGACTCGGCTTGCCCATAGTAAAGACCATCCTTGAAAAGCATGCCTTCGACTTCGGCGCAGATTCGGAAGTCGGCAAGGGCTCTGTATTCTGGGTGGATTTCCCGCAGGTACCGCCCGATATGCCCTCTCCTGAGGAAAAGGATGGCGACCGATAAAGACGACAAAAAGAACAAGGGCAAAGAGTAAATGCTGATAATAAAAACTCCGTTGCAGGCGTCATTCTGCGGCGGAGTTTTTTACCGCAATCTTGTTGTAAAATGTCTGCTTTGGGTTTATAATTAAACGGTACGGGATTAGTTATGGATTTTAAACTACATTCAAAATTTCAGCCTACAGGCGACCAACCACAGGCCATAGCCTCGCTTACGGAGGGGGTGCTGGACGGAATACGCACGCAGGTACTCGTCGGCGTGACGGGCAGCGGCAAGACGTTCACTATGGCCAATGTCATAAAAAACGTCAACCGTCCCACGCTTGTAATCGCGCACAACAAGACTCTTGCCGCGCAGCTCTGCAACGAATTCCGCGAATTTTTCCCCGAAAACAGGGTGGAGTACTTCGTGTCGTACTACGACTACTATCAGCCGGAGAGCTACATACCTTCCACAGATACCTATATAGAGAAGGATATGAGTCTCAACGACGAAATTGATAAACTGCGCAATTCAGCCACGGCTTCCCTCGGTGAGAGGCGCGACGTAATTGTTGTGGCCTCGGTCTCCTGCATATACGGCCTCGGCGCGCCCGAAGAGTACTTTCGCCTGTCCGTTTCCCTGCGTCCCGGAATGGAGCTTGAGCGCGATGTGTTGTTGCGGCGGCTTGTAGAAATTCAGTACCAGCGCAACGATACAGACTTTCACCGCGCCACATTCCGCGTGCGCGGCGACGTGGTAGAGATATTCCCCGCAAGCAATTCGGAAGTGGCGATACGCGTGGAGTTCTTCGGCGACGAGGTGGACAGAATATGCGAAGAGGACGCCTTGACGGGAAATATAATTTCAGAGTTGAAGCACGTTCTGATATTCCCTGCAAGCCACTATGCCGTAGGTTCTGACAAGCTTGAAAACGCCCTCTCAATGATAGCGCGCGATATGAAGGACGAGGTGCAGGCATTTCGCGACGCAGGCAAGCCGCTTGAAGCTGAAAGGCTTGAACAGCGCACAACGTTCGATATGGAGATGATGCGCGAAATCGGGTATTGCAGCGGCGTGGAAAATTACAGCCGCTACTTCGACGGGCGCTCCCCCGGAGAGCCGTCGTTTACGCTGCTAGATTACTTCCCCTGCGGGGAATTTCTGGTATTCATAGACGAGAGTCATATGACAATACCTCAGATTCGTGCAATGTATCACGGCGACAGAAGCAGAAAGGAAAACCTGGTAAACTACGGCTTTCGTCTTAAATCGGCGTATGATAACAGACCGCTCACCTTTGA
>CBCPNE010000032.1:0-3607 GCA_965120435.1 uncultured Clostridia bacterium | reverse complement strand
GTATAACGGCCAGAATAAACGGTGCATACCTGCCTATGGAGCAAATCGCGGCCCTGTTCGATGAACTCACCTGCGGCGGCGCGGGCGAGGGGTTCAGGCTGTTTCCGCCGTTCTATACAGACTTCGGCAAAAACATAAAGACGGGCAAAAACGTGTTCATAAATTCGGGTTGCTGCTTTCAGGACCAGGGCGGTATTGTCATAGGCGACGGCTGTCTTATCGGTCATCAGGTGGTGATTGCCACACTGAATCACTCCGTCCGCCCCGAAAGTCGGGGCAATATGACGGCTAAGCCCGTCACTCTCGGCAAAAACGTGTGGGTGGGTTCGCACGCGACGATACTGCCTGGCGTTACTATAGGCGACGGAGCAATAATAGCCGCGGGCGCGGTTGTCAGCCGTGATATTCCGTCAAACGCCATAGCGGCGGGCGTGCCCGCAAGAGTAATCAGATTTACAGATGAGAATGGGTATGGAAAATAACGGATATGTTCGGATGGAACACCCTTTGACGAGGTGGCCGCGTTCTTCAGTAAAATTATGTGATTGGTAAGATATGAAAAAGATTTTATTGTGCGCGGCGGCGCTGTGCGCGTGCCTTGCGGCGGCTTTCGGGTGTACGGGCGCGCAGAGCGGCGGTTCATCTGCCGCAACGGAGGACGGTATGCAGAACGATACAAAGATAGAGATAGAGGCGGAGGGCCGCACAGCGCAAATCACCCTTGCGGATACCGAAGCAGCCGCAGCGCTTCTGAGCAGGCTTGAGGAGGGGGAAATTAACTATACGGGAGAAGATTACGGCGGCTTTGAAAAGGTGGGAGCCCTCGGCTTCACGCTGCCTGCCTCCGACGTGAGAATTGCGGCCGAAGCGGGCGACGTTATGCTCTATCAGGGCGACAACATAGTCATATTCTACGGCGGCAACGCATGGTCTTACACCCGCTTAGGCAGAATAGAGGGGCTGTCCGTTACAGAACTCAGTGAACTGCTGTGCGCGGGGCAGGGAAGCACGGAATTTACCCTCAGGCTGATAAACTGAACTGCGGCTGCAAGTAAAATTTTTTGCCGTTAATTTGCAGAAATTTTTAAAAAAGTATTGACTTAAAGTTGAATTTAACTTATATAATGGAGTAGAAAAGCGGTATTTCCGCAAAAAATAAGGCGCGGCGGCGCCGTGTTTTCCGCCGTAAAATATCGGAGGCATTATGTTAGGCAATTTCACTTACTGCAATCCCACCAAACTTTACTTCGGCAGCGACGCGCTGGACGGCTTAAGGGAAGAACTCCCCAAATACGGCAAAAACGTGCTGCTCGTGTACGGCGGCGGCTCGATAAAAAAGAACGGTATCTACGACAGCGTGCTTGAAATTCTGAAGGAGTGCGGCAAGAACGTATATGAGGACGCGGGCGTTATGCCCAACCCCACAGTTGAAAAGCTGTATGAGGGGGTGCAGCGCGCAAAGGCGGCTAAGGCAGATTTTATCCTCGCCGTGGGCGGCGGTTCGGTGTGCGACTACGCAAAGGCCGTTTCCGTTTCTGTAAACTGCAAAGAGGACCCGTGGGACAAATACTATATCCGCTTTGAGGACGTGGCCGCAGATTGTAAAATAATACCCGTTGGCTGTGTGCTTACGATGGTGGGCACTGGCAGCGAGATGAACGGCGGCGCGGTGATAACCAATCACGCGCAGAAGCTTAAAATCGGACACGTCTTCGGCGAAAACGTGTTCCCCAGATTTGCCGTTCTGAATCCCGAATTTACTTACACCCTCCCCGAATATCAGATGAAGGCGGGCTTCTTTGATATAATGTCCCACATAATGGAGCAGTACTTTTCGGGCGGGGACGACAACACTTCGGACTACATTGCCGAAGGTCTTATGCGCTCGCTTATAGCAAGTTCAAAGGTCGCCGTAAAAAACCCGCGCGACTACGGGGCGCGCTCCAACATAATGTGGACGGCGACGTGGGCGCTGAACACGCTGATTGCCAAGGGCAAGTCCACCGACTGGGAGGTGCATATGATAGGTCAGGCCGTCGGCGCGTTTACGGACGCAACGCACGGAATGACGCTTTCCGCCGTCTCAATGGCGTACTACCGCCACATAATGAAGTACGGGCTCAAAAAGTTTGTACGCTTTGCAACGGACGTGTGGGGAGTGAGCGCCGCGGGCAAGTCTGAAGAGCAGACGGCCGAAGAGGGGCTTTCCGCAATGGAGAGCTGGATGAGGGACATCGGCCTTGTTATGAACCTCAGAGAGCTTGGCGTAACGGAAGATATGCTGGACGGAATTGTGAACAGCACGCTTATATTGGATGGGGGATACAAGGTACTCACCCGTGAGGAAGTGCTTGAAATTTTAAAGGCAAGTATGTAATATTTCTGAAAATAACAAAAAAGGCGGAAACAAAAGTTTCCGCCTTTTTTCAGTGATTTTCCTGCGTCTGTCAGTATTATATTGCGATTTATCGGTTTGCAAAAAAAATCTGTAATTTTCTGTGATTTTGCAGTGCCGCCGCCCTTTGAACTGCGGTATACCTCGCGTGCCGGCAACGTAAAGGCCGGGCCGCCAACGCAAAATTACAGGTCAAATGCTATTGCGGTTATGTCGTCGTTGAATTCTCCGCAGAAGTCCTTCAGGTTGCGCTGAAGGTTCTTTATAAATTCGTCTGCCGAGCGTGAGACGGAGAGCGTCTTTATGGCGCGTTCGCTGCCGAACATTTCGCCGCGCGGACTCTTGCTCTCTGTCACGCCGTCCGTGAGGAGAACGAGTATGTCGCCCTTGGAATAGCCTATCGTGTCCTCAAAAAAGGCGGGGTTTTCAAACCAGTTTGAAACGGGAGGGGAGTTCAGCGTTATGCGCGTTATGCCGCCCGCGCTCTTTAAAAGTATGGGTACGTTGTGCCCCGCCATAGAGTAGGTTATGCTGTCCCCGTCTATCCTGACGGCGGCCACGGTGACGTAACTGCGCTCGTCAAGGTTGAGTTCGTTGAACTTCAGGCAGAGGCTGCGTATGGCCTGCGCGGGGGAGTATTCCGTCTTGTCGTAGGCCGCCTTCACAAATGCGGACAACATTCCTGCGGATATGCCCTTGCCTGATACGTCGGCAATCACGCCGAAGGCGGAATCGCCTATAGTGTACACGTCGGGCAGGTCCCCGCCTATGCCGCGGCAGGGGATATACATATAGGAGTAGCGGTGCGTGCCCGCCCACGTTCCGGCAGGCAGAAGCCGCTGCTGTATGTTCTTGGCCGTGGCAAGCTCGCGCGCAATCTCAAGTTCAAACGCGCTGTCTATCACGCCCATATACATTCCGTCGCCAAGGGGTTTTATGTTTATGTTGAATGCTACGTCGCGCGTGCCCTCTTCGGCCTGTATCTTCACAAGCACCCTGCGGCTTATTTCGCTGTGCGAATAGAAGCAGTCCTCAAAGGCCTCCTTCACGGAATTTTCGTCCGCGTCTCCGGCGCAGCAGAACATCTTTCCGAGGTTCCCGCGGCGGAGCGGGGAGGGGAACAGTTCTTTGAATTTTGCGTTGGCAAATACGGCTTTTAAATTTTTATCGACGACTATCACGGCGGCCGGTATTCCGTCTATGATGCGCCTG
>CBCPNE010000031.1:0-2616 GCA_965120435.1 uncultured Clostridia bacterium | reverse complement strand
TAGCTGCAGTCAGGGAAGAGGTCCAATCCCACAACGCGGGCTCCGCCAAGGTCAATCTCTCTTTCACCGTCCCCCGCCTTGCCGCCTGCGGCAAAGATATGGGAGAGAAAAATTGAGGGAATACGCTCCTTCTTTCCCCTCTCGCCATAGTCTATCCAGCGTTTCATTTTATCTGAAAAACTTTCATCCGAACGCCCCTCTTTGAAGCGGGCCTCGTTCGGATAGGGCAGCGTGTTGATATAAACTCTCTCGCCCGCCCTGTTTTCAAACACAACGTATCCGCCTTCAGATTCAACGGGATAACAAGCGCCACGCCCGGCGCACTCAATCGGTCTGAGATTGTTGCCGACAATGTAGATATTGAGTTCCTCAGCAAGCGACTGCGCCGCTGTCAGGCGGACATAGTCGTCGTGGTTGCCGCTTATAATCAGCACCGCGCAGGTCGCGGCCATATCTTTTACGGCACTGTAAAAGATTTGCTCCGCTTCGGCGGACGGAGTATAAGTGTCAAACACATCTCCCGCCACGAGCAGCAGTTCCACCCCTCTGTCCCTGCAGATTTGTCCGATTTCGGCGAGGACGGCCACGAATTCTTCGCCGCGGTCCCTGCCCATAAGCTTTTTCCCGATGTGCCAATCGGAAGTGTGAGCAATCCTCATAGTCACCTGCGGAAAATAATTTAATCTGTCAAACGATTGATTTTTTCCGCTTTATAAGTTATAATTTTTCTACCCGACAGACTACGGGATTTAAACCAATTATATTCCTTTTCAGCAAATAAATCAAGCGATAAGACGGGTTTTTGCAATATGGCTTTCATATCACTTTCGCCGGAGTTTTCGGCAAAGTCTTTCACGTTTGTGGAGAACAAATTCATAACTAAGTACCTGCCCGTACTGGACGCTATGGCTGTAAAGGTATATCTGTACGGCCTTTACCTGTGTTACGGCGGGGCAAATTCTTTTACTGTTTCAGACCTTGCAGCAAGCCTGAATATTTCCGAAGAAGAGGCCGTAAATTGCTTTGAGTACCTGGATGAATTTGAGCTTGTGAAGATAACAAGCCGTTCCCCCTTTGAAGTCGCTTACCTTGACGCCGAGAATATAAGCGGCTCTCCCAAACGCTATAAACCTGAAAAATACGCGGATTTTGCAAAGAGCGTTCAGGCCGTAATCAAGGGCAGAATGATTTCCACGAATGAATACAGGGAATACTTCTACCTTATGGAAGAGTACGACTTTGAACAAAACGCCCTGTTGATGATAATCAACTATTGCGTGAACTTAAAGGGCGACGACATACGCGTTCAGTACATAAAAAAAGTTGCTAAAAGTTTTGCCGCCGAAGGCGCCGTTACGGCAGCCAAGGTAGACGAGAAACTTGCAAGATTCACTTCTTCCACTCCTGCGCTTTTAAAAATATTTTCTGCCGCCGGAATCAACCGCCGTCCCGACGTGGACGACGACAGGCTGTATAAAAAATGGAACAGTGAAATGGGTTTTGACGACGACGCAATAATAGCCGCCTCAAAATACTTTAAGACGAAGAATGTGCAGAAGCTTGACGAAGTCCTCGGCGAACTGTACCGCAACAAGAAATTTGACGTAAAAGAAATTGAGTTTTACTGCAAAAACAAAAACTCCGTCTACAGCGGAACGCTGGAGATTGCAAAGGCGCTCGGCGTGTATATGCAGAATCCCGCGCCCTATGTTGAAAATTATGTATCGGTGTGGTGCGACCGCGGATATGAATTGGATACGCTGAAAACTATGGCTGTCTACTGTTTTACTCACGACAGAAAGTCTTTCGAGGCTATGAACGACTTTATTGACGGTTTATACGCTCAGGGCATAGTCAACAATGAAAGCGTAAAACAATTTATAGACGAAAGAAACTCTGAGGACGATTTTATCAAAAAGACCCTCTTTTCCTGCGGGCTTACCCGCAGAATACTTCCGTCCGACAGGGACTGCCTGTCCCGTTGGCGCGAATGGAATTTCTCCGATGAGATGATACTGAGAGCCGCCGAGCTTGCCGCAGGCAAGAACAACCCGATTGCATATATGAACGGCATACTGTCCTCGTGGAAAAATTCAGGCATTTTCACTGCTGATAAGATAGAAAGCCCGACACCCCGCCGCCATTCGGGAGAAAAGACGGTGGACAGAGCTGTTATAGAGCGGCACTACGCCGACCTCAGGCAGATAGCCGAGGACAGGGCGGAAAAGGCGCAGAACAGGGCGCTTGCAGACGAAACTTACTCTGCACTTGACAGACGAATAAACGAATTGAATATAAAGCTTGCGTTTGCAGAGAGCCGCAGAGAGCCCACCCGTAACCTTACTGAAGAAATAGCCTCCGCAGAACAAGCTGCCGACGCGCGCCTCAAGGAGCTTGGCATTGAAAAGGCCGACTTCTCTCCGCACTACAGCTGCAAAATCTGCAATGATACAGGCTATGATTCGCTTGGCAGAACGTGCGAATGTATGAAAAAATTTATAGAAGAATACAAAAAACAGTAAAAATATATATAAAAAGACAGGCCGAACCAAAAGCTTCGGCCTGTCTTTTTATGGAGCTGTTAGCGGGATTTGAACCCGCGACCTCGTCCTTACC
>CBCPNE010000030.1:0-4800 GCA_965120435.1 uncultured Clostridia bacterium | reverse complement strand
TTGGGTGAAGCTCCGCCGAAGGAAGTCCTCGCCTCGGCGCAGTTCTTCGCGCGCACGGTTTCACATATGTCCACGTCAAACCGCTCGTCAAAGCTCTGGTATTCCTCTATTGTCATATTCTGCAGCGTTCTGCCATTGGCTATGCACCAGCGCACAATTCTGCCCGTAACCGAGTGGGCGGTGCGGAAGGGTACGCCTTTCTTTGCAAGGTAATCGGCAACGTCGGTGGCGCAGGCAAATTCGCTTTCGGCAGCCTTCTTCATTCTGTTGCCGCGCAGCGTAAGGTTGTCCGTAAGTTCCGCCATTATGTTTACGCAGCTAATCAGCTGTTTTTCGGCGTCGAACAGTCCCTCCTTGTCCTCCTGCAAGTCCTTGTTGTAGGCAAGCGGTATCCCCTTGAGAGTGGTGAGTATGGCCATAAGGTGACCGTACATTCTGCCCGTCTTTCCGCGCATAAGTTCGGGGATGTCGGGGTTTTTCTTCTGCGGCATTATGGAAGACCCCGTGGAGTATGCGTCGGGTATCTCAATAAAGCCGAACTCCTCGGTAGAATACAGAATCAAATCTTCGCACAGGCGGGAAAGATGGCTCATAACCATTGAGGCGTCAAACAGATATTCCGCCACGAAGTCGCGGTCTGACACGCCGTCCAGGGAGTTGTCGCACGGTCTGTCAAAGTCAAGCAGGGTGGCGGTCATATTCCTGTCTATGGGGTAGGAGGTGCCCGCCAGTGCGCCGCTGCCCAGCGGCATTACGTTCATCCGCTTGCGCGAAGCGGCAAACCTGTCTATGTCCCTCAAAAACATCTCGGCATAGGCGTTGAAGAAATGTCCCGCGCACATAGGCTGGGCCTTTCTCAGGTGCGTATAGCCCGGCATTACGTAATTTATTCCGGATTCCGCCCTGTCCGAAAGCGATTCCACAAGCGAGAGCAGCGCCTTTACGGCGTTGTCGCAGGCGCCCCTCACATACAGGCGGAAGTCTGTGGCCACCTGGTCGTTGCGTGAGCGCGCCGTGTGCAGTTTTTTGCCGCTGTCCCCGATTCTCGCCACAAGTTCGTTTTCCACAAAGGAGTGTATGTCCTCGGCGTCCTTGATTTCAAGCGAGCCTTCGGCTATGTCTGCAAAAATAGATTCAAGCCCGCCGCAAATCTCGTCGCATTCCGCGGCCGAAATTATGCCGCACTTGCCCAGCATACGGGCGTGCGCGACGGAGGCCGTAATATCCTCTTTCCACAGTTTTTTGTCAAAGGGAAGGGAATCGTTGAATTCGTCCGCGTCCTTTGCGGTGGGTTCGTCAAACCTTCCTTGCCACAGTTTCATATCATTTCATCCTTTAATTAAATTGACTTATTTTGCGATTTACACTAAAATATATGATATAACAGAATTATAATCAAAAGTCGGCGATTATGCAAGCCGATTTTTATTGCGGGCGGCATTTTTATGATAATTTTAGGTATAGACCCCGGTCTTGCCACTATGGGCTACGGCGTCATAGATAAAAGGGCCGACGGCGGCTCCGTCGCCGTCGATTACGGCGTGGTGCTCACTCCTAAACAAGAGAGTCTGCCCGTCCGCCTTGCAATGCTTGAAGAGGGTATCAATAAAATACTTGCAAAGTTCAGTCCGGAAGAGATAGCCGTGGAAGAGCTGTTCTTTTCAAAGAACATAACCACGGGCATACCCGTCGCCCACGCGCGCGGCGTAACGCTTCTCACCTGCGTCAAGTACTGCGGCAGGCTGTATGAATACACGCCTATGCAGATAAAGCAGGCGCTCACCGGCTACGGCAGGGCAGACAAGGTGCAGATGATGCATGTAGTAACGTCGCTTCTGCACTTCAGCAAGATACCCCGCCCCGACGACGCGGCGGACGCGCTCGCCGTGGCTCTGTGCCATGCGCACACATCGCGCTTCGGCAGAATGTTCGGCATAAAATAAGCAGGCGGGAAGGGTAATTTTTTTATGATTGGTTATTTAAAGGGCAATATAATGTCGCTTACGTCGGACGCCGCCCTCATAGAGGTAGGCGGCGTCGGATATGAAGTGCTGTGTTCGGCCTCCGCGCTCTCTGCCCTCGGCGGAAAAAAGCAGGGCGAGCTGTACACATATCTCCAGGTGAGGGAGGACGGCGCAAGCCTGTTCGGCTTTTCCTCGCCTGAGGAAAAGGCTATGTTTTTAAAGCTCGTGTCTGTTTCGGGCGTAGGCCCCAAAATGGGTATAGCCGTACTCTCCGGTATGGATATAAATTCCCTCGCCCTCGCGATAGCCTCTTCCGACGTAAAGAGGCTGAGCGCGGTAAAGGGCCTCGGCAAAAAGACGGCGGAACGCATTATACTCGAACTCCGCGAAAAGGTTGCGGAGAGTACTCTGCAGGCGTCCCCCGGTGCGGAAGTTGCCGTTTCCGCGTCGGAAGCGGACGAGGACGCTGTCGTTGCCCTTATGACGCTCGGCTTTACGCGGCAGGAGAGTATTCGCGCCATAGACAGGGCCAGGGCTTCAGGCGCCGTCTCGCTTGAGGACGTCATACGCGCGGCGCTCAAAAGTATGTGATTAAAGGTTTTCGGTTATGTTTTTCGACGATGAAGAATACGGCTCTGAAGACGACAGGCTGGTGAAGAGCACCAGGGGCGAGTATGACGTTGAAGAAAACGTCCTTCGTCCCAAAACTCTCGCCGACTACGTCGGGCAGGAAAAAATTAAAGAAAACTTGAACGTATATATGGCCGCCGCCAAAAAGAGGGGGGAGGCGCTTGAACACGTCCTTTTATACGGCGCGCCGGGCCTCGGCAAAACCACGCTCGCTCATATCATAGCCAACGAGATGGGCGGCCAGCTCAAGCTCACGTCCGCGCCCGCGATAGAGCGCAGCGGCGACCTCGCCGCCATTCTCACCAATCTGAACGACGGCGACGTGCTTTTTATAGACGAAATTCACCGCCTCAACCACAGCGTGGAAGAAATTCTGTATTCGGCTATGGAGGACTACGCGCTGGACATTATAGTGGGCAAAGGCCCCAGCGCGCGCAACATACGCTTTTCGCTGAAGAAGTTTACTCTGATAGGCGCAACCACGCGCGCAGGAATGATAGCCACTCCCTTGCGCAACAGGTTCGGCATAATCTGCCGTCTGGAGATGTACACCCCGGCGGAGCTTAAAGAGATTGTTTTAAAGAGCGCCCGCAAGCTGGAAATTTCCGTAGACGAGGACGCGGCGGCGGAAATATCAATGCGCTCCCGCGGGACTCCGCGAATCGCCAACAGACTATTAAAGCGCGTGCGCGACTTTTCAGAAATCCGCGGCGAAGGCCGCGTCACGGTTGGCGACGCGCGCTTTGCGCTCGGCAAAATGGAGATAGACTCCCTCGGCCTTGACGAAACCGACCGCGCAATTCTGCGCGCAATGATTGAAAAGTTTGACGGCAAACCCGTGGGGCTGGAAACGCTCGCCGCCACGGTCAACGAGGACGCTAATACCATAGAGGACGTGTACGAACCGTACCTCCTTCAGCTCGGTTTTATCGCGCGCACGCCGCGCGGCAGGGTAATTCTCCGCGGCGGATATGAACACCTCGGCTGCAAGATAAGTGAAAGGCAGGCGGCGCAGCTCTCGCTTTTTGACAGGAACGATGATGAATGATAACGGCGGCGCAGACGGCGCCACGCTCAGAAAGAGCGATTTCAATTACGAACTCCCGCCGGAACTCATTGCGCAGACTCCCGCAGAGCCGCGCGATTCTTCGCGGCTTCTCGTGTACGACAGGGCAACCGGCAGGACGGAACACAGAATTTTCCGCGACGTAAAGGAATATCTGCGCGCGGGCGACGTGCTTGTAATCAACAATACGAAGGTGCTGCCCGCAAGGCTTTTCGCCCGCACGGAACACGGCGGAAAGGTAGAGGTGCTGCTTCTGAAGCGCATATCCTCCCTCAGGTGGGAAGTTCTGGTAAAGCCCGGCAAAAAATGCAGGCCCGGCACTAAACTTACGGTAGACGAAGGCCTTTCCCTCACCGTACATTCCGTAACGGACAGCGGCGAACGCATTGTCGATTTTGAATGTGACGGCGTGTTTGAAGAGGCTCTGGACAGGGTAGGTTCTATGCCGCTGCCCCCCTATATCAAGCAGAAGCTCAAGGATAAAAACCGCTATCAGACGGTGTACGCCAAGACGGACGGCTCTGCGGCCGCGCCCACGGCGGGGCTTCACTTTACGCCTGCTCTGCTTGAAGAGATAAAGGCGATGGGCGTGGAGATTGCAGAAGTTCTTCTGCACGTCGGGCTGGGTACGTTCCGTCCCGTAAAAGAGGACGTGATAACCGACCACAAAATGCACAGCGAATATTTCGAGGTGGGCGAAAGGGCGGCAGAAATTATATCGCGCGCCAAGCGCGAGGGTCGCAGGGTAATCGCCGTGGGCACAACCTCCGTGCGCACGCTTGAAAGTGCCGCCGCGGAGGACGGCACGTTAAAGCCGTGCAGCGGCAATACTGAAATTTTTATCTACCCGCCCTACGCCTTCAGGTGCGTGGACGCGCTTATAACCAATTTCCATTTGCCGGAAAGCACGCTGATTATGCTCGTATCCTCATTTGCAGGCAGGGAAAAGACGTTGCAGCTGTACAGAGAGGCGGTGGAGGAGAGGTATAGGTTCTTTTCCTTTGGGGACGCTATGCTGATAGTATAACCGCGTATTTGTTTCGCATAGCTTTGTTGCGCTGCGTGCGCCCTCGGTCATTTACATCTGTGTAAACTCCCGTCGGTCGTACTCGCGCGCCTCGCTCTGCTCGCAACTCCGCG
>CBCPNE010000029.1:0-6612 GCA_965120435.1 uncultured Clostridia bacterium | reverse complement strand
CCGCCGAATACGAGGTGGTGCGCAACAGCGAGCTCTGCATAGGCTGCAGGGTGTGCGAAAGACAGTGCGCCAACGAGGTGCACAAGTACGATAAGGACCTCGGCAAGATGATTGCCGACAGCGACAAGTGCGTAAACTGCCACCGCTGCGTGTGCGTGTGCCCCACCCATGCGCTTAAAATCGTAAAGAGCGACGATACCTAGAAGAGAAATTGCAACTGGCCGATGCAGACCAGAAACGAAGTATACAGGCAGGCAAATTCGGGCGGCGTGCTGCTCTCTTCTATGGGCAACCCCACCGAAAACCCCATATACTTCAATAAAATTCTTGTAAATGCCTCGCAGGTTACCAACCCTCCCATAGACCCCCTGCGCGAGCCTATGGAAACGTGCGTCTACCTCGGCAAAAAGGACGTTGAGGTAGAGAGGGACAGCAAGGGCAGGCTGGTGGATAACCTCCCCACCCAGCTCAAGCTGTCTACGCCCATAATGTTCTCTGCAATGAGTTACGGCTCTATCTCCTACAACGCGCACGAGGCTCTCGCGCGCGCCGCAGAGGAACTCGGTATCTATTACAATACGGGCGAGGGCGGCCTCCACGCAGATTTTTACAAGTACGGCAAGAACACCATAGTTCAGGTTGCTTCGGGCAGGTTCGGCGTACACGAGCAGTACCTGCAGGCGGCAGCCGCTATAGAGATAAAGATGGGTCAGGGCGCCAAGCCCGGCATAGGCGGACATCTGCCCGGAATGAAGATTTCCGACGCAGTTTCCAAGACGCGTATGATTCCTAAGGGAGTGGACGCAATTTCGCCCGCGCCCCATCACGACATCTATTCCATAGAGGACCTGCGCCAGCTCATATACAGCCTTAAAGAGGCCACCGCATACACAAAGCCCGTAATAGTAAAGGTTGCCGCCGTTCACAACGTTGCGGCCATAGCTTCGGGCATTGCGCGCAGCGGCGCCGACATAATCGCGATAGACGGCTTCCGCGGCGGCACGGGCGCTGCGCCCACGCGCATACGCGACAACGTTGGTATCCCCATAGAACTTGCGCTTGCGCAGGTGGACGAACGTCTCCGCCAGGAGGGCATACGCGACAACGTGTCCATAGTGGTTGGCGGCTCTATACATTCCAGCTCTGACGTGGTAAAGGCCGTCGCGCTCGGCGCGGACGCCTGCTACATAGCAACGGCGGCGGTTATGTCGCTCGGCTGTCACCTCTGCAGGTCGTGCCACGAGGGCAAGTGCAACTGGGGCATAGCCACCCAGCGTCCCGAACTTGTCAAGAGGCTCAATCCCGACGTCGGCAAGGAGCGGCTTGTCAATCTGGTTCACGCCTGGACGCACGAAATCCAGGAGATGATGGGCGGAATGGGTATAAACTCAATAGAAGCTCTGCGCGGCAACAGACTTATGCTGCGCGGCGTGGGCCTCACCGACAGGGAACTCAAAATACTCGGCATACATCACGCCGGGGAATCTATGTAACCGCTTCGCAGACAGCCCCGTATAGAGAGCGCGGGGTAAAATAGTTAATCAAGAGGGTTTAAAATGTTGACGAGTATCTGTGGCATCAACTGGGGCGACGAAGGCAAGGGCCGCATGGTTGACCTGCTTTCCCGCGACTATGACATTGTATGCCGCTATCAGGGCGGAAACAATGCGGGACACACTGTAATCAATGAAAAGGGAAAATTTATTCTGAATATTCTTCCCTCCGGGATTCTGCGGGAGGACGTTGTCAACGTTCTCGGCTGCGGAATGGTCATAGACCTTAAGCACCTGTGCGGCGAGATTGAAAACCTGCGCAAGGCGGGCATAAAAATCACGCCCCGGAATCTCAAGATAAGCGATAAAGCTGTAATCACGATGCCCTACAACGTCCTTCAGGACGTAATGGAAGAGGACAGGCTGACCAAGGCCACGGGCAAGCCGTATGGCTCCACAAGGCGCGGAATTGCCCCCATATATGCAGATAAGTATATGAAAAAGGCCTTCCGTATGGGCGAGCTGCTGAATACGGAGCTGATGTTCAGGCGTATCCCGGACATAGTGGCGTGGAAGAACCTAACGGTGACGGCCTACGGATTCGACCCCGTCAAGGTTGAGGATATGATAGATTACTTCCGCAAGTACGGCGAACCTTTGAAGGAATTTATCACGGACATAAGCGTCTACCTCAACGGGGCCAATTCAGAGGGCAAAAAGATTATGTTTGAAGCGCAGCTCGGCGCGCTCAGGGACATAGACTACGGCATAGTGCCCTATACTTCGAGTTCCTCCACGATAGCGGCATACGCGCCCATAGGCGCGGGGGTGCCAAACCTCAAGATAGATAAGTCCATAGGCATTATGAAGGCCTATTCAAGCTGTGTGGGCGCAGGCCCGTTCACCTGCGAATATTTCGGCGAGGCCGCCGAAAGACTGCGCGAGCTGGGCGGGGAGTACGGCGCCGCTACGGGCAGGCCCAGAAGGGTCGGTCCCTTTGACGTGGTTGCCTCCCGCTACGGCATAATGTGCCAGGGCGCGGACGAAATCGCGCTCACCAAGCTGGACGTGCTGGACGATTATGAAGAGATTGAAATCTGCACGCACTACGAGCTGGACGGCAAAATTCTGGATGATTTCCCCTTTACGGACGTGCTTGACTACTGCAAGCCGGTGTTTGAAAAGGTAAAGGGCTGGAACTGCGACATAACCTCCTGCCGCAGGCCGGAAGAGCTGCCCAAGGCCGCTATGGACTATATTAAACTGATTGAAAAACTCTGCGGCTGCCGCATAAGGTATGTTTCCGTCGGCGCCGAGCGTGAGGCTTATATAAAAATGTATTGACGCGTCCGCGCTGTATTCGGCCGCGGCCGTACCGCGCAGACGTGCGCGGCGGTTTAAACAGGGAGTGTTTTTGATGAAAAGGATTTATGTCAATGAAGAGTGGTGCCTCGGCTGCCACCTTTGCGAATACGAGTGTATGTTTGCCAATTCAGGACTTGACGCAATGTTCAAGCTCAAGGGCAAAACTGCCGATTACATACCCAGAATTAAGGTGGAGGGCGGCGACGGAGAACCCATACATTTTGCCGTCAACTGCCGTCACTGCACGGACGCAATCTGCATAAAGAGCTGCATAGCGGGCGCCCTTTCCAAGGACGAGGACGGCGTTGTGCGCATAGACAGGGATAAATGCGTGGGCTGCTACACCTGCGTACTCGTGTGTCCCTTCGGCGCCATAATGCCCGCGCCCGACGGCAAGGCGGCGCAGAAGTGCGCGCTTTGCACGGATAACGCAATGGGCACGCCCAACTGCGTAAAAAATTGTCCCAATAACGCCATTGTGTATGAGGAGCGGTGATTATGAAGTACGTAATTATAGGAAATTCTATAGCCGCCACGGCGTGCATAGAGGGAATAAGAAGCGTAGATAAAAAGGGTAAAATAACGGTAATATCCGCTGAAAAATATCCCGTTTACGGCAGGCCCCTCATCTCTTACTATCTGCTCGGCAGGGTAAAGAGGGAGAATATGGACTACCGTCCCGCAAATTTTTATGAGGAAAACGGCGTTAAGGTAATGTACGGCAGAACTGCCGAAAAGCTTGACCCCGATAAAAAGCTCGTCATTCTGGACGGCGGGGAAACGGTGGAGTACGACAAGCTGCTCGTTTCAACGGGCTCCCGTCCCTTTGTTCCCCCTATGCAGGGATTGGACGGAGTAAAGAAGAAGTTCTCTTTCATGACTATGGACGACGCTCTTTCGCTTGAAAAGGCTCTCAAGCCGGGAAGCCGCGTACTCGTCATAGGCGCGGGCCTCATAGGCCTCAAGTGCGTAGAGGGTATTCTCGACCGCGTTAAGTCGGTCACCGTCGTGGATATGGCGGACAGAATCCTGCCCTCCATACTTGACGCAGAAGGCGCGGCCATAGTCCAGCGCGAACTGGAGGAGAAGGGCGTTACCTTCTGCCTTTCAGACAGCGCGGAGAGGTTTGAAAGCAACACGGCATACCTTAAAAACAGCAAGCAGAGCATTAAATTCGATATACTCGTAGTGGCGGTGGGCGTGCGCCCCAACACCGAACTCGTAAAGGAGGCAAAGGGCGAGGTCAACCGCGGCATAGTGGTGGACGACGGTATGCGCACCAGCATACCCGACGTGTTCGCCGCGGGCGACTGCACGGAGGGCTACGACAGCGCCGCCGACATAAAGCGCATACTCGCGCTGCTGCCCAACGCAAATTTCCAGGGCAGGGTTGCAGGCGTGAATATGGCGGGAGGAATGGCCGTTCTGGATAACGCCATTCCTATGAACGCAATAGGCTTCTTCGGCTCGCACATACTCACGGCGGGCATATATGAAGGCGAAGTGTACAGCGACATAAGCGGCGACAGATATAAAAAGCTGTTCGTAAAGGACGGCAGGCTGGTCGGCTTCATTCTCATAAACGACTTCCTGCGCGCGGGAATATATACCTCCCTCGTGCGCGAAAAGACCCCGCTCGGCGAGGTTGACTTCGAACTTCTCAAAAACCAGCCCGAACTGCTCGCCTTTTCAAAGGCGGCCCGCAAGGAAAAGCTTGCGCAGAGGGTTTAAAAAATAAATTAATCGCGGCATATTGCGGGGGCTTTTGCTGTAAGCGGCCCGCACCGCGCTAAGTTTCCTGTAATTTGCGGAGAGATATTATGATACTCAATATTGATGAAAACGTGCATTTCCAGACGCTGAACAAAAAGGTGCGCGAAAGCAAGGATACGGATATAACTATAAACGGCTGCATCGGCCAGCGCTATATAGCCGACGGCCTTTCCGGCAAGAGGATAGTTATAAACGGCGTGCCCGGCAACGCGCTCGGCGCATATATGAACGGCTGTGAAGTTATAGTTCACGGCAACGCGCAGGACGCCACGGGCGACACTATGAACAGCGGCAAGATAGTTATATACGGCAACGCCGGCGACGCCACGGGCTACGCTATGCGCGGCGGCAGAATTTACGTCCGCGGCAACACGGGCTACCGCGCCGGCATACATATGAAGGCGTATATGGATATGAAGCCCGCGGTGGTCATAGGCGGCTGCGCAGGCTCTTTCCTCGGCGAATATCAGGCGGGCGGCGTAATCGTCGTACTCGGCCAGAATACGGACGGTCAGCCCATAATCAACAATTTCTGCGGCACGGGTATGCACGGCGGCACTATGTATATACGCTGCAAAGAGCTTCCCAAATCGCTTCCCGGCCAGGTTGCTGCGGAAAAGAAGTGGGGCGCAGATATACCCGAACTTGCCGAACTGGTGCGCGACTGGTGCAACTTCTTCCCCGAATACAATGCGGACAATTTGCTTGCGCACGACTTCTATGTACTCACGCCCAATACGGCCAACCCGTACAAGCAGATGTACACCAACAACTGACTCTATGTTTTCAGGGCGCGGACCTGCGGTCCGCGCCCTGCGGCTTGACAACGGTCGGGCTTTGATATAATATATACTAAAAAAATTGCGGCAGGTTGATTTTTATGTTGAAAAAGTTTTATAAAATGCAGGGCATCGGCAACGATTACATATATTTCGACTGTATGAAGGACATGATTGAAAATCCCGGCGAACTTTCTGTAAGACTGTCGGACAGGCACTTCGGCATAGGCGGCGACGGCGTGATACTTCTCTGCCCTTCGGACGTGGCTGACTGCAAGATGAGGATGTTCAATCTTGACGGCTCGGAGGGAAAGATGTGCGGCAACGGCATAAGGTGCGTGGGCAAGCTGGCGCACGACCTCGGCTATGTCAGTGGCGACGCCGTGCGCATAGAGACTTTGTCCGGCATAAAGACGCTCAAACTTATGACAGACAGCAACGGAAAGGTGTCCTCCGCAAGGGTGGATATGGGCGCGCCCGTGCTGGAGGGTGAAAAGATACCCAGCCTTTTAAAGGGCGAAACTGTGGTGAACGCCCCCATAGAGGTAGACGGCAGAACTTTCGGCGCAACTCTTGTCTCTATGGGCAACCCCCACTGCGTGGTGTTTGAGGACCCCGACAGGGTGGGGCTGGAACACTACGGACCGCTCTTTGAAAAGCACGCGCTGTTCCCCGAAAGGATAAATACCGAGTTTGTGCGCGTGATAGACCGCAACAGGCTCAAGATGCGCGTGTGGGAGCGCGGCAGCGGCGAAACGCTCGCCTGCGGCACGGGTGCGTGCGCCTCTGCGGTGGCCGCCGTACTCAACGGCTTCTGCGACAAGAATACGGAAATTTCCGTATTCCTGCTGGGCGGCGAACTGCGCATAACCTACACCGACGAGACGGTGTTTATGGAGGGCGCGGCGCAGCTCGTGTTCACCGGGGAAATAGATGTCTGAATAAAGCTGAACGGCGCGGCGGAGTTTTTCCGCTCCGCTGTTTTTTTTGCGGCCGCGCAGGCGGCAAATTAATAAATTTATTACGTTTAATGCGGTTGCTTTACGGGTTCCGATGTGATACAATAGAGGGGAATTATACTGAGTGCAAAGGGGCGCCGCAACGCCGCGCGCACAGGGAGAAAGGTTTTATGACAAAGTACATTTTCGTAACGGGAGGCGTAGTTTCAGGGCTCGGCAAGGGCATTACTGCCGCTTCTTTGG